>JAYTAC010000336.1:0-1512 GCA_043737755.1 Spirosoma sp. | reverse complement strand
CCTGTACGGCCATCGCTTCGAGGGCTTCGCGGTTGACCCTAAGCGAATCCTCCAGACGTTGCAGCGATGCCGGTTTGGTGGCTTTGGTCAGGAAATTGGTGCGGAACTGAACACCCTGAATCACGGCGTCGCCCTTGCCCGACACCTGAATACTCTGCGGGTCGGTTTGGGCGGGGGCGTTGTCGATGATGAGCCGGGTAGTGCCCGCGTCGATGGTGGCCGTGGCGCGGGCCGACAGTTGGGCGCGGGTCAGGAACACCGTCGCCTGCCGGAGCGTCGCCTGAACGCGCTGCTCATCATCGGATTGGTCGCGGCTGACCTGAGCGAAGGTGGTAAGGCAAAAAAGAGTGGCAATAACTATTGTCGGGATGAATCGGATCATTGGAATGGGGATACGTTGGCGTATAGACCCCATCCGGTGATGATTCGTTTAAAGAGCCATTCAACAAACCGGTTACGCCGTGGCTGAACAGTGATCTCTTTCAACCCGCCGGACTATCTGATCTACTTGTTGAGCAATAGCTGCCTGATGCAACTGACGTTGTTCCGGGGTCATCTGAGCAATCTTTTGACATTGATTATCCAAAAAATCACGTTTGTCTTGCTCGGTTTGTAAAGAATTGTAGGCGGTTATATCCTGCGCCAATTCGTCGGTGTAATCCATATTGTTCATTTGCGTGCGTGGCGAATCCATTCCATTGCGCTGTGACAAGTGACTACCAAGATAGTGATTCGCCGGTTGTGCTTTACTTTTGCACCCATGATTACCGCTCCCCAATTACGCCAATTCACCGAACAGATTTTTGTCGCCATCGGCTGCTCCGAAACCGACGCCCGCTTAGCCGCCGACGTGCTCGTTTCGGCCGATCTGCGCGGGGTCGATTCGCACGGCGTGGCCCGGCTGCCCGGTTACGTCCGGCTATACGACAACGGCCGTATCAATCCACAGCCCCGCATCCGCGTCGTTCACGAGACGCCTTCGACCGCCGTTGTCGATGGGGACCGGGGGCTGGGTCTCGTGGTCGGGCCGTGGGCGATGCAGGTGGCTATCGAAAAGGCCCGCGTCGCCGGAACGGGTTGGGTGGCGGTGCGCAACTCCAACCACTTCGGCATTGCGGGCTACCACGCGCTGCTGGCTACGGAACACGACATGATCGGGCAGGCTATGACCCACGCGGCTCCATTGGTGGCTCCCACGTTTTCATTGGAAAAGATGCTCGGCACGAATCCCATCGCCGTGGCAGTTCCGGCTGCTACGGAGCCGACGTTTTTGGCCGATTTTGCGTCTACGGCGGTAGCTTACGGCAAACTCGAAATCTTGCAGCGCAAAGGCGAGAACATCCCCGAAGGCTGGGCGCAGGACGCCGACGGTGGGCCGACGACCGATGCCAACGCCATCCGCAACGGCGGTGCGCTGCTGCCCCTCGGCACCGACCGCGAGCACGGTTCGCACAAAGGCTACGGCCTGGGAGCGATTGTCGATATTTTTTCGGGCGTGTTGTCAGGAGCTAA
>JAYTAC010000335.1:0-1513 GCA_043737755.1 Spirosoma sp. | reverse complement strand
CCAAAAATATGGCGGCTCAACTGGATAATTTTGCCGACAACCTTCAGGCCTTGATTCAATTTCTGACTCAAGAATTGGTTTTATAGGAAAGCCCTGTAAGTATATGGTACACAATTTCTGCATAGTAACAGATGGAGCAGTCGGCGGGCGGGGGGGGGGCGGCAGACGGGCAGGGGCGGGTTGTAGCCGTACAAACGTGGGGCGAACCGGGCCAGGAACGGTTTATCGCCAGTGGGTATCCTGATGGCGTATCCTGGATGTCCACGTCCGGGCGGTGTAAGTTTCTTTATCTGTGTGCGAGATAAAGTTTCTCACGCCCGGACGTGGACGTCCAGGATACAGCAGCTCTCAACAGTCCGGCTTACCAATATCGTTCCAGATTCGACGAAAGATAAATTTATTATTAATTTATTTTGAATTCGGAAACAAAACGCGTGTCTCTGTGCAGGCTCATTTCCGCCAAATCAGCGTGTTCACGTTATGGCCAATTTTTTTGCCCTCCACAAGGCCAACTTCATTGTCGAACGGAATGTGAATGCCGCCATAAAACCGCGAATCAGCGCATTCGACCGCTATCTCCCAGAACGAACCGAACGACCGGGGTCTGAACGCTACGCCGGTAATCAGGTCGGGAGCGTGCCCGGCGTGGGTGCTGTCGGTGAGGACAAACCGGTCGCCGTACAAACTCGTCAGCACGGTGGCGGCAGCAGCAGCCTGCGTAGAGTGGCCCGACGAAAACGCCGGAAATAGCGGCTCGGCCCAGAACGGTTTCCACCCCGCTTCGATGGTGGCGGCAATGAACGTCGACGGGCGTTCGCGGTAGTACTGGTATTTGCACCGCCAGCAGTTGATAGACGCATCGGCCACCGCCATGCCGATGCAGGCGTAGGTCTGAGCCGCTTTGACCAAGTCGGGTTGTGCTTTTTTGATGGCAATAGTCGCCAGATTATAGGAGTGACCGGGGGGCGCGGCCGTATGGGTCGGGTCGTCGGCCCACCACAGCGCAATGGCTTTTTCTTCGTCGGTGAGCGTCCTGTTTTTCCGGTACACGGCTTCGTATTCTTTGTAGCAGACCGAACTGGAATCGACCGAATAATCGGGCGGAACGGGCAGCGACAGTTGGCCATTGCGGGCAATAAACGGCCGATTGTTGCCCCAGGCCGGATGCAGCGGCAGTTGCGAGGTCGACTGCCCCGATCCTTTGACGGGCGCAATCCAGTAGCTTTTGCCGGTTGGCACGGGGCAGTCGGCGTCGAAGTTGCGGCTGTAGCCTTCATAACCGCCGTCGGTTTTGGACCACTCAAAAATGGCCCTCGCCAGCGTCCAGCCGTACATCACCGACCGCTCAACAACATCGGGCTTCTCCGTCGCCGACAGCGCAGCCACAACGGTCGTTTGGAGCGAACCGATGCCGTGGGAGGTGCTGCGATACGCGTGTGGGTACAGTTTATCGAGCATCACGGCTTGCCCGGCGTTCATCACTATGAGCCAGTTGTAGGCCTGACCGGGTTCG
>JAYTAC010000334.1:0-1518 GCA_043737755.1 Spirosoma sp. | reverse complement strand
CTGCTCAGCGGAATCACCCGACACTCAAGTTGCTTCTTTTGCTTATCGTGGCAGTAAACAGTCAAGCTTACAGAACAGTCGGCATCCGGCATCGCATTAAAATCGGCTTGCAACGAAATCTGAAACCGGCCCGCTCGTTGCAGTTGCCCCTTAAGTGAGTCGGCCATGTTAACGTAAAGACTGAAAGCAGGAGCGTCCGAACTATCACCAGCTACCAATGATCGCTGGGTTGGCGTTGACTCGCGACTATATAGCAGCGCATCAAACGCGTCGGGCAGAGTTGCACACGGCCAGGTCGTGCCAACTTGTTGGTTCGATGTGCCGTAAGTAAGCCGGTTGTGCGCCCTGAAGAATTGCGTAATGTCCGGCAATTCATTCAAATTGATAAATCCGTACGGACTGGTCGTGACGCTGCTAATCAACGTACCTAACTTTTGCCGGTTCTCCGGAACCCGTATAACCCGTGTTTCTTTCTCGTTTCCTGATGCATAGGTGCCCCGCCCTACTTCGGTACCAATGGCAACAAATTGCCCTCCGTACGTGCTATCCAACCAGTAACCGGCTCTGGTTAAGCCCTCCCAATTATAGCAGGGCCGTTTCTCGATATGTGCGTTATGGATGGCAATAACAACCGTTTTGGTGTTTGGACGCCGTTCTTTCAGCCAGCGAATGTTTTCGTAGATCGCCCGGTCACGATAGGCTTGCGTTGGACGGCAAAACGTTTCAAGGGCTTCGGGAAGCTGCCGGATACATTGCCGCTGCCAGTTTTGTTTCGGCGTCAGCGGGAAGGCTGCGTTGTCACGAAGTAGTAGGTTGGTTAAAGCCCGCGTGCTAATTCGTAACCGATCAAGGTTTAGCTGAGGTTTGTACGAAGTGGGCAAGGCCAGTAACTCAGCCAGTGTTTTCTGTAGCGAGTCAGGCAATATCATCTGCTGTTCCTGGCTATACATCCACGCAATACGGGCCAGTTGGCTGGGTGGACCTGATTCCGTACCCATCAGCCAAACCCGCTCATCCAAAGGTCGGGAGGCATTGGTCGTCCGCAGCCATTCGACGAAGCGTAGCATTTCTGTACTCGTACCACCGTATTGTTGCATATAAACAGCCCGGAGCGCTTTTCAGGCGTCACCCCGGCCAGACAGTACGTACTCATTCAGCGGCCACGCACTGCTGATGTACAATTCCCCCAGTGCCACAGCCTTAAAACCATGATCGCGCACCAACGCTTTGGCTACGGCTAACTGAAGCTGCTCAACCTCCCCCGTACCGTGCGTCACCTCTCCAACGGCCACAATCGACTTACTATCAATTAATTGCGCCAGTGCCACCGGTAACAAAGCACTGTCCGGCGCATCGAATGTGGTTACTGTTCTACGAAGCAAATCTTGCTCTATTGACGGGAATCGCTGTCCTATGCTTTGAAAGGCAGTAAACAATAGTAGTGCGGCAACGTGATAGCGTGTACGTAGCATCCGACGAGAAGAGTTGTGCCCGAAAACTAATGATTTGGGATGATAC
>JAYTAC010000333.1:0-1519 GCA_043737755.1 Spirosoma sp. | reverse complement strand
GGCCGGGAACGTCGTCTCCTTCGTGAACGTGCCGGTGAGCGTTCCCTCATCGAAGGGGACGCGGGCAATGACGCCGAGATTCAGTTCGCGGCAGAGCGGGAAGAGGTTGTCGTCGGGATTCTGGTCGAAAATGTTGTAAATCACCTGCACGGCGTCGATCAGGCCGGTACGGAGTGTGTTGAGGCAGTTATCCGGCTCCCAGCGGTTTACCGAAATGCCCCACGCCCGCACTTTACCCGCTTGCGTGAGTTTCTGAACGACTTCTTTCCAGTCGTCGCGATTGGCCCAGGCGTCTTCCCAAACGTGGAACTGCATCAGGTCGATGGTGTCAACGCCGAGGTTTTTCAGGCTCTTTTCGGTGTATTCAACGATGTAGTCAGCCGGGAACGTCTCGTCAAGCGTGAAATCCGGTTTGGAGGGCCACCGCCGGTTTTTGGGCGGAATTTTCGTGGCGGCATACAGGCGCAGATGGCGGTTGTCGTGCAGTAATTGACGCAGGATCATCTCGCTCACGCCCTCACCGTAGCCCCAGGCCGTGTCGAAAAAATTACAGCCCAGCTCAACCGAGCGTTGCAGAGCGCGGAGGACTTCGGCCTTGTCGGAGCCGGTCCAGCCCGCTAAGCCCCACATACCGTAGCCAATTTCAGAAACTTCCCAGCCGGTGCGGCCAAAGGTGCGATAATTCATAAATTAAGGGTTTAAACATGGAGCGGTGCGCCGTTGCGACACAAAGCAATGCACAGAGAACGCGAAGTTCTATTTTGCAAACGTAATTACTTGCACAGGCTTTTTAGCGTAAACTCTGTGCGCTCTGTGTTGTTCTCCGTTTCTCTGTGTTAAAAAAACCATGCTCATCCGCATTGTCCGCATGACGTTTCAGGACGGCAAACTCCCGGACTTTCACGCCATCTTCGACCGCTCCAAACACCACATCCGGGCTTTCCCCGGCAACCGCCATCTCGAACTGCTGAGTGACCCCGACGACCCCAACGTACGGATGACCTACAGCCTGTGGAATTCGGCCACCGACCTCGACGCCTACCGACACAGCGAACTGTTCCGCACGACCTGGACCGCTACAAAAACGCTGTTTGCCGAAAAACCAGTGGCGTTTTCGGGTGAACGGCTGGAGGAAGTAAACAGTGAGTAACTCCAAACCAAGTCACTTCCCCCAGACGGGCGCGGGCGTGGCCGGAAGGATCAACTCATTGAGGTAGTAGTCCCGGCGGGGGCGTTTGTCGCACACGTCGCTGCCGATGGGGTAGCGACAGGTGGCGTACACGCTCACGTCGTCGGGGTTCATCAGGCTGACGTAGGCGTTGTTGGGGAAACGGTCGGCGCGGTGGCTTCGGTTGAGCAGGCAGTGGCCCAGTTCGTGCATCACCAAACATTCCCGCTCGTTTTCGTTGGCGTTCGTCCAGCAGTAGGCGTCCGTGCTCAGCGTGATGCGGGGCGTTCTACCGGATTCCAGCAGACATTGCCCGCAGGCGTCGCTGCCCGTCGTCTTACCAAACGTAAT
>JAYTAC010000332.1:0-4023 GCA_043737755.1 Spirosoma sp. | reverse complement strand
CCTCGGCGGGTTTAGTGATGACGCACCTCGTCAACATCCGCCAACACCGGCTTCAACACAATTCCGAACCGGCGAAGCGACAGCGGTCAGTTCGGTCCGAGCCGCCGGTCGCTGAGGTAGCCAACATCGGTCAGCGTTCGCAGAAAGCCGATAATCTGCTTTTTCTCCGGGGTAGTGAGCGGGACACCGGGCCTGCCATCGGTGCGCAGTGCCGGGTCTAATTCGGGCAGATTCTGCACCCCACCGGCATAATGATCTACCACCCCTTCCAGCGTTTCGAAGCGACCGTCGTGCATGTAGGGCGGGGAACGGTCAACGTTGCGCAGGCTCGGCACTTTGAACAAATACCGGTCTTCGGGCCGGAGCGTAACGGCCGACCGGCCTTCGTCCCGGTTGGCGGCCCGGCTCAGCCCGTTGTTCCGAAACGTCTGATCGGTGAACAACTCCCCCGCGTGGCAGGTCGCGCATTTCTGCTTGAACAGCGTCAGCCCGGCCGATTCGTCGGGGATCAACTCGCCACCCGCTTCCTTCCGGACATACTTATCGTAGCGGCTGTTGGCCGACACCATCGTGAGCATGAACTGCGAGAGCGACTTCAGAAACCGCTCCGTCGTGATGCTGTCGGTGCCGTAGGCCGTCTTGAACCGGGGCGGATATTTGGGATCTTTGCGAAGATTCGCCAGCAACGCTCCCAGATTATGGCCCATCTCGACCGGATTTTCGATGGGCGCAATCGGCACTAAGTCCAGATCGGAAACGCCCCCGTCCCAGAAAAACGACTTGTAAAACGCTAAATTCTGCAAACTCAGGTTGTTGCGCGTACCGATTTTATCGTTGATGCCGTGGCTCAGGGCGTGGTCGGTGTGGGCGAAAGCGGACTCCTGCTGGTGACAAAAACCGCAGCTAACCGTGCCGTTGACCGACAGCGCATCATCATAGAACAGCATCCGGCCCAACTCCACCCCTTCTACCGTCATCGGGTTGTTGGCGAAATTGTACACCGGATTGGGGAAGTTAGCGGGCTTTTTCCACACGTAAAGCGTGGTTTTGTACACTATTGGCACAGGCACGTCGGGCTTCGTCGGGTCGCCCGCTCCCGGCGACGAACCCGTTTGGCACGACGCCACCGCGCCGAACAATCCTGCGCTCACCACTAATCCGATCAATTTCCAGCGTCGCATAACTCAATTCAGGGTGTTTGTTGTCATTCCCTTGTATTCCATCATCCGGGCGTAATTGGTTGCCACAGTTTGGGAACAGTCCGAGATCATTACCTGCGGATTTTTGGCGATGCTGACCGTTGCGGGGCCATCGAAGAGTTTCAGAACGTCGGCCCGTATCGTCACCGCAGGACGCTGTTTGGGCGTTACGGTCGCCACGTCACTGCCAAAAGCAATCTGCACGGTTTTCAGGTTGTTGATGGTGCGGGTATCGCGTCCGCCGAAAAACCCGACGTGGTGACGAAACGTATTTTTGCCGGTGGCGTCGGTCGGGGCATTGGGTGAGGTGCCTTCGAGTTTCAGGAAAATATACCCCGAATTCCACGACCAGTACATCCCGCTGGCATTGGTGTGGTCGCCCGCCGGGTCAAGCACACCCGTCCGCCGACCAATGTCCATCGTACTCCTCAGACTGTCGACGCCAAGCACGAACGAAACGGAAGTGTAACTGCCAGCCGGAACATTTGGCAGCGTGATCGTTTGGGACGCGGGCACAGTCTCTTTAACCAGAAAATAGCTGCTGTCCTGGGGCACGACGTATTCCCGTCCGTCGGCGCGGGTCAGTTTGATGTTGCTTACAAAATAATTGAACGTCGTGGGCGTGAACGACTCACCCGATGCGTTGCGGTAGGTGCCGGTGTTCAACTGCAAATCCTGCCCGCCCGCCACATTATCGAACACGAGCCGCAACGCACCGGTTTTCATGGGTGCGGACGCGTCGGGGTCGATGGTGTTGCAGGCCCAGACGGTCAGCGTGAGCAAGCCGGTTATCAGCAATGACGTGAGTGCGTTGGTTTTCATAACAGCAGCAATTTGGCGCGTTTATCCCAGCTTGTTTCGCCCGTACAGTACGATCAGGGCAACAATTACGCCACTGATGAACATCAGAAACAGCCATACAACGGCATCCGTTGCGTTGAACGGCGTCTGTAAAAACTCATTGACAAAACCGACCACGGTCCCGACAAGGATACCGATCATACTGACAAAAATAAACTGAACAATGGGCGGCAATCGGCGGAGCATGGGATCGGGAATAATCAGGTAACGATTGACCCAATGTACTATTTTTTCGGGCTACTTGTTTTTTCGGGCCCGCAACCGGCGACTAACTGAACGAATGCTTACATTTATGAGCGATTACTCACTCTTATGACCGAGAAACAGGAAACCATCCTCGCCGTTGCCCTCCGGCTGTTTGCCCGACAAGGTTATGAAAACACACCCACGAGTCAGATCGCGAAGGAAGCGGGGGTGTCGGAAGGGTTGATTTTTCGTCATTTTGAGCATAAAGATGGGTTACTCCGGGTACTTATCGCCGACGGTCAGGCGCGGGTGCAAGTGCTGATGGATCAGATTGCCCGCGAAACGGACCCCAAAAAAGTTCTGGCTCGCACGATTGATTTGCCCTTGACGCTCATCAGCGAGGAGCGCGAGTTCTGGACGTTGCAGTTTATTCTGAAGCACAACAGTAAACACGCGGCTGCGCTGGAAGCCGAAAATGATTACTACGGCACGCTGGGCGGGGCTGTTGGGCGGGCGTTTGCCACGCTGGGCTACGCGCAACCAGAGCGCGAAACGGAACTGCTCGTTCTACTGCTCGAAGGGTTCGGTAGCAGCTTGCTCATGCCCGGCGACTCCACCGACCCAACCGCGTTGGTACAATTCATCAAATCAAAATACAACGTCTAATTTTTTTACCCAAAACGTAAGTGATTACTCACACAAAGCTATGAACCAGAACCAGATCGTCTTACTGACCGGCGCATCAACCGGCATCGGGCGGGCCACCGCCCTGCACCTTGATTACTTAGGCTACACCGTTTTTGCGGGCGTTCGGCGCGAACAGGATGGAATCGAACTCCAGAAACAGGCGTCAGAACGTCTGAAGCCAATTATCCTGGACATCACCAAACCCGATGACATTGCCAGTGCTCTCGCCGTGGTCGGTCAGGCGTGTGGCACTACGGGTTTAGCGGGGTTGGTCAACAATGCGGGATACAGTTACAACGCGGCTTTTGAACTCACTGACGAAGCCAAAGCCCGCCAAGTGATGGAGGTCAACTTTTTCGGGCTGTATAAGATGAGCCAGGCGTTTATTCCAATGCTGCGGCAATACGCCAAAAACAGTGGCCGTCGGACCAAGCTCATCAATATCGGCAGCATCGGTAGTATAATTGGTTTCCCGCGGCAGTCGTTTTATCAGGCCAGCAAATTTGCCGTACTTGGCTTCACCGAAAGTTTACGGTTTGAGCTTCATTCGCAAGGTATCGGGGTAGTGGCGGTATTGCCGGGCGGCATCAAAACTGACTTCCTGCCCAAAACCAGCGATAGCATCGACGCGGCTATTGCCGCCATGACTCCCGAAGGCAAACATCTGTACGGCAAGGGATTGACCAAAATGCGGGCGCAGATTTCTCAGGCCGCCCGCTTCGGCTCCGAGCCGGAAAAGGTGGCCCGGCGAATTGCCCGCGTCATCGGTGCCAACAATCCGAGTATGCAATACTTCGTGGGGGCCGACGCCCGGTTGCTTTTTGGCTTGGCGCGGGTGCTGCCTGTGTCGTGGCGGCACAGCTTGCTGCGCGGGCAGTTTGGGGGGTAGTGCTTCGTTTGCCGACACGAACCGGCCCGGCCGGGACTGCCGTGGAAGTGGTTAGTTGACCGAAGTCATTGACCTGACGCTGAGCGACCCATGCGGAACAGGTTATGGGCTACTTGGGAGTGACCTACAATTCGGCCAGTTCCCGTTGCTGACGCGCCCGGATCAGCTCGCGCCGTGCCTGATAAACGCACATCAGTTTAT
>JAYTAC010000331.1:0-4032 GCA_043737755.1 Spirosoma sp. | reverse complement strand
AAGTTGACCGGCTTCCTGTTGCTTACGACATTATTTCATCCCTACGTCTGGTCCTCCATCACCGTGATGCCGGTGATTTTGTCGCCCTGACGAATCTGGTTGACGATGTCCAGACCATCGACAACCTTGCCGAATACTGTATGCTTGCGGTCGAGGTGCTGGGTACTTTCCCGACTGTGGCAGATGAAAAACTGCGAACCGCCCGAATTGGGACGGCCCGTGTTGGCCATCGACAACACCCCGAAATCGTGGTACTGATTGTCGCCCGTCAATTCATCGGGAATGGTGTAGCCCGGACCGCCCGTGCCGGTGCCCGTTGGGTCGCCCCCCTGAATCATGAAGTTTGGAATGACGCGGTGGAACACGACGCCATCGTAAAAGCCTTTTTTAGCTAATGTGATAAAATTCTCGACTGTTTTTGGGGCGTCTTTATCGTAGAACTCGATGGTCATCGTGCCCTTGTCGGTGTTCATGTGTGCCTTTGACATAGCTAATTCTGATTAGGTTGAAGCGCAAAATTACGGTATTTGCGGTCAATAAGCGATATTGCACGGGTGTTGTCATACCTGATCAGCCATGTGGATTGTTCGCTTAGCGTTAGAGAAAAAGTACACCATCACCGTCATGGCACTGCTCATCGTCATCATGGGCGGGCTGTCGATTTCGCAGATGCCGACGGATATTTTTCCGCGTATCAACATCCCCGTCGTGTCGGTGCTGTGGGGCTACAATGGCCTGTCGACCAACGAGATGGAGAAGATGGTCACCAACTTCTCCGAAACATCCATCATCAATAATGTCAGCGATATTCAGCGGGTCGAGTCGCAGACGTATAACGGTACGGCAGCGATCAAGCTTTTCTTCCAGCCGACGGTGAAAATCGAGGAAGCCATTGCGCAGGTAACGGCCATTTCCCAAACGATTCTGGTAAGAATGCCGCCTGGCACCCAGCCACCCCTCATCGTTCGCTACAACGCTACCGACGTTCCGGTGCTCCAATTAGGTCTCTCATCCGATAGTCTGACCGAGCCGCAGATTGTCGATTACGCCCAAACCCGCGTCCGACCGCAAATTTCCACCGTGCCGGGGAGCCGACTCTCACAAGCCTTTGGCGGGAAATCGCGTCAGATTGCGGTTGATTTGGACCCGGACCAGTTGGTCGCTTATAACGTAACGCCCGAAGAAGTTGTCACGGCGGTTTCGGCGCAAAATCTGACCTTGCCGAGCGGGGCACTGCGGGTCGCCGACCGCGAATACAACGTCCGGCTGAATTCTAAACCCGATGTGATCACCGCGCTCAACGACATACCAATCAAAGTCGTTGGCGGCACAACCGTTCACATGCGTGACGTCGCCAACGTCCACGACGGGGCCGCCGTGCAGACTAACATCGTGAAGCAGGACGGCAGCCGGGGCGTGTTGATGAGTATCGTCAAAACCGGCAATGCATCAACCACGCAGATTGTCGATAAGATCAGGAACCAGGTTTTGCCCACCATCCGGGCGGCTGCGCCGTCGAATCTGCGCATTGTGGAGTTGTTCGATCAGTCCGTTTTTGTGCGGGCGTCGATCAAAGGAGTCCTGATTGAGGGCTTGATTGCGGGGTTATTGACGGCGGCCATGATTTTGCTGTTTCTGGGTAGCTGGCGCAGTACGTTTATCGTTGCCATTTCCATTCCGCTGTCGATTCTGTCGTCGCTCATCGCGTTGTACCTGCTCGGCGAAACGCTCAACATTCAGACGCTCGGCGGTCTGGCCTTAGCCATTGGCATTTTGGTCGATGACGCGACGGTGACCATCGAAAACATTCACCGCAACGAAGAATTAGGCTTGCCGCTCCGACAGGCTATTTTGGAAGGAGCGCAGCAAATCGCCACGCCAACATTAGTATCGACGCTGACAATCTGCATTGTTTTTACGTCGGTATTGTTCCTCGAAGGTCCTGCCCGGTTCCTGTTCGGGCCGTTGGCCGAGGCCGTTGTGTTTGCCATGCTGGCATCTTACGTGCTATCGCGGACGCTGGTGCCTGCATTGGCGGATTTGATGCTGAGGGGGGAAAGTCACGGGACCCTGCCAGTGCGGTCCGGCGTCCTGGCTGAAGGCCCTGGTAGTGGTCGACTCTTAGCCAGCACCGCTCAACCACTACCAGGATCTTCAGCCGGGACGCCGGACCGCACTGGCAGGGTTTCACTTTACAACCGCTTCAATCGTGGTTTCGACCGGTTTCAAAATCGGTACATCGGGGCGTTGACGTGGGTACTCACTAATCGCCGGACCGTGCTGGCCGTTTTTGTCGGTGTGGTGGCGTTTACGGGGGTGCTGGTGCCGTTCGTGGGGCGAGATTTTTTTCCGCGCGTCGATGCAGGGCAGATTAAGCTGCACCTGCGGGCACCGGCCGGTACGCGGCTCGAAGCAACGGAGCAGGTAGCTGCCCAAACCGCCGAAATCGTGCGCGACGTGATTCCCGAAGACGAAGTTGGATCGGTCATCAGCAACATTGGACTGACTTCAGAACGGTACAACTTCATTTTTACGGACAATTCGTCGCTTGGCTCGGCAGATGCCGAACTGCTGATCTCGCTCACCGACGAACGTTCGCGGCCCACCGATGAATACGTCCGTGAACTGCGGGCGCGGCTGCGCGAAGAGATGCCCGACGTGACGTACTTTTTCCTGCCCGCCGACATTGTCAGTCAGATTCTGAACTTCGGCCTGACCTCGGCCATCGACGTGCAGGTGTCGGGCTTCGACCGGGCCAATAACCTGAGCGTCGCCCGTGAACTGCGCGATGAAGTTGCCCGAATTCCCGGCGCGGTTGACGTTCACCTGCATCAGGTGCTGGACGCGCCGGAACTGTTTCTGGATATCGACCGCGAACGGGCCGCGCAGTTTGGTCTGACCGAGCAGCGGGTGGCGACGAATATGAACATCTCGTTGAGTGGCACCGGGCAGACGAGACCCAACTTCTGGCCCGATCCGGTAACGGGTTTTCCATACCTGATTGCCGTGCAAACTCCGCCCTACAAGCTGGATTCATACGAAAAGCTGCTCCGAACGCCCATCGTGCCGGGGCAGGTGACGCCCCAACTGTTGAGCAACGTGACGACCGTGAAGCGCACTACCGCGCCGGTGATTATCAACCGCGTCAACACGCAGCCGACCTACGACGTCTACGCATCCGTCGAGCGGACCGATCTGGGTTCGGTGGCGAAAGAGTTGAATACGTTGGTTGTTGCGTATAAAACCCGGCTTAAACCGGGCAACACCATTTCTATTCGTGGGCAGGTCGAGAGCATGGAAAGCGCGTTCAGTCGGCTGGGGCTGGGCATTGCGTTCGCGGCTCTGTTGGTGTATCTGCTGATGGTCGTCAATTTTCAGTCGTTTCGCTATCCGTTCATTATTATTACGGCCCTGCCGGGGGCGTTGTGCGGCATGGTCTGGATGCTGTTTCTGACCGGCACGACTTTCAGCATTCCGTCGCTGATGGGCGCGATCATGAGCGTCGGCGTGGCCACAGCGAATAGTATTCTGCTGATCAGTTTTGCCAAAGACCACCTGCCCGCCGTGGGTGGCAATGCGCACGAAGCGGCTCTGGAAGCGGGCCGGACGCGGCTACGACCTATTCTGATGACGGCCATCGCCATGATTATCGGAATGCTGCCGATGTCGCTCGGATTGGGCGAGGGTGGAGAACAGAACGCTCCGCTTGGCCGGGCGGTCATCGGCGGGCTGCTGCTGGCAACTTTCACAACCCTGCTGTTTGTACCAGTGGTGTTCAGCTATTTAGTGCGAACGAACCCTGCCAGGCAACCTGAAACCGTTTGACCGTGACCAAACTATACCACGTTGTTTTCGCCGAAAGTTGGTCGGCGTTTGACGGTAAACCACTATACGCAGCCGACAGCTTACAAAGCGAGGGCTTCATCCACCTGTCGGAGCAACATCAGGTGGCCGGGGTCCTCGACCGGTATTATCGGAACGTGCCGGACTTATTGCTGCTCCACATCGACCCGGCCAAACTGACGCATGAAC
>JAYTAC010000330.1:0-4053 GCA_043737755.1 Spirosoma sp. | reverse complement strand
CCTGCCGCTTCGGCTTTAAGTTTTCGGATGAAGGATAAGGAATCACACCCCTCAGAATCACTTTGTAAGTAATATTCTGAAACTGAACGGTAGTTGAGTCGCTTCTTTCTTTAGAGTTACCAACAAATAGCCTCCGCTTTTGAGGATCAGTTTGCGGATTGAGTGTCAGTAAAGCAGAAGCCGAGCCCGCAAAAAAACAATTAGAACCTATCGGGCATCGGTTATCGAAAATTGAGTCAACCCGCACTGTAAGGCCAGATACCAGACTTACTGATTTAGACGCTTCAATCGCAAAGTAATCGGGTGGGAGTTGGGGAGCTACTTCTTTCGACCGACAAGCATATAGGAAGGCAACCCCAACAAACAAAAAGCTGACAATCAATTTGACGTGGCGTAGCATGGCGTTGGTGTTTTTGAACTGAGATTCCTGACATGACAAAACCGTTGTAAGTCCCGTCAGTTTTATTTAAGCTTCTCCCTCAGAATCGTCAAAATTAGTTCTTGCGTCGTGCTCATCCCGTCAAGTCGTTGATTGACTTTGGCGAACTCACCCGCCATCTCTTCTCTTGTCTGACTTTAGCGAACTCCTCTGCAGATTCCTGCCTGACCTTAGCAAACTCACCTGTGAATTCTTGCCTGACCTTAGCAAACTCACCTGTGAACTCTTGTCTGAGTTCATCAAATCGCAGGTCAACCTGCTTAAACTGCCGTTTTACTTGATCGAAGCCGTCCGTCATATCCTGACGAATGCCCCGTACCTCGACGGTCAACGTGGCTAAGCCCCCAGCGACAAGTTCGATTTGACGCCCCTGATCGACGGACGCGTTTTCAAGTTGCTCTACCCGTTCTTCTAAGTACATGGTGGTTGTGTTTTTTTTGCAATGACACGCTATTCAGCAACTTGTTTACTACGCTGTCCCTCTGCGCACCTTACTTTTTCACGATCACCCCGTCGGCTACGAACGTGAGTGCCCGTTCGGGTTCGGTAATCTTCTCAATTTCCTCTTTGGACTTGCCCGCATCCTGGGCATAATGGCGCAGTTCGGATACGGGCGTGGTGGTAGTTTCGGCGGTGCCCTCCATCACGACCGTCCTGCCGACAATGTCTTTTGGAACAAAGAAGCCGTAGTCTTTGAAACTCACCCGCATTACCTGCCCGTCGCCGGTTTTGACGTTCATCCAGCAGCCTTTCATCTTGCAGACCGACTCCACGGTGCCTTCGACTTTGGCGGGCATCTTATCTTTTTTGCCCATCGTCGTTGCTAACTGCGTGGCCGGAATCGACCCCTTCTCCGAGATCTTCTTGCCGTGGTAACTTGCGCCCGTCTGGGCAAATGCGCCGAACGATGCGCTCACGATCAGGCCGATAATCAGTACATTTTTCATATCTTCGATGCGTTATAGTTAACCCAAAAGTACCCACTTAAACGCATCTTTTAAAATCAAGTATGGTCCGTCTTTCACAAATTATTGGGGTCGCTCTGAGCGTATTGAGTATGACAGCCTGCCGGGAGAACGAGAATGCTGGTGGGGCCGTATCTCGCCGAACCTCATTCTTCGATACAGCCGGGATGGACACGACCGTCAGCCCCGGCAACGATTTCTTTGCCTACGCCAATGGGAACTGGACGAAGAAAACGGCTATCCCCGGCGACCAAACCGGCTGGGGGTCATTCTACCAGCTTTACGAAGAAAATCAACTCAAAACCAAAGCCATCTTGGACGAAGCCGCCCGTTCCGATGCCAAACCGGGCAGCGTGGAAAAACAGGTCGGTGATTTTTACGCCAGCGGCATGGACACGGTCCTTATCGACAAGCTGGGCTACGAACCGGTGAAGGCTGAACTGGCCAAAATTGCGGCCCTTACCGACTACAAAGGTGTTCTGAACTACATCGCGGCCGACTCCGGCAACCGGGGTGGGGAGTTCATCGGGCTGTTTGTGGGGGCCGACGACCGGCAAAGCAGCATCAACCGGATCAACTTTGGGCAGGCGGGACTGTCGTTGCCCGAGAAAGACTACTACACCAAAACCGACGTGCCGACGCAGAAAATCCGGTCGGCCTTCGTGGCATATGTCGCCAAACTATTCACGATGGTGGGCATCGATTCGTTGACGGCCCGGACCAAAGCCGATGCCATCCTGGAGTTCGAGACCGCGCTCGCCCGGTCGCACAAAGCCCCCGCCGACCTGCGCGACCCGGTGGCCAACTACCACAAACTCGCCGTGGCCGACCTGACCCGGCAGATGCCCAACCTCGACTGGCGGACGTTGCTCACGGCGATGAACTTAGAGAAAATTGATACAGTACTGGTGTCCCAACCCGGCTACTACCGGGCGTTGGACAAGCTGCTGCCAATCACGCCGGTCAGTGTGCTGAAGGACCGGCTCGTGTTCGATTTATTGGATAACAACGCCAACCTCCTCAGCAAGCCGTTTGAACGGGCCGGTTTTGAGTTCAACAGCAAAGCCCTGTATGGCCAGCCGCAGCAACCCGAACGATGGAAACGCATTGCCAACCGCGTTGACGGGTCGCTGGGTGAAGCGTTGGGTCAACTCTGGGTCAAAAAATACTTTCCCGCCAAAGCCAAAGAGCGGATGCTGACATTGGTAGAAAATCTACAGAAAGTGTATCGCGAACGCATCGGAAAATTGGACTGGATGGCTCCCGAAACGAAGAAAGTGGCACTTGTGAAGCTGGATAAGTTCGTGAAGAAGATTGGCTACCCCGATACGTGGAAAGATTATTCGGATGTGGACATCAAGCGGAACGACTATTACGGTAATGTGCAGCGGGCACGGGCGGATTATTTCAAAAAAGAATTCGCCAAGATCAACCAGCCCGTCGACCGGGCAGAGTGGGCCATGACACCGCCGACCGTAAACGCCTACGCCAACCCAACAAACAACGAAATCGTGTTCCCGGCCGGGATATTGCAATTCCCGTTCTTCGACAAAGACGCCGACGATGCCATCAATTACGGCGGCATCGGCATGGTGATCGGCCACGAGATGACGCACCTCTTCGACGATCAGGGTCGCCAATACGACGCTACTGGCAACCTGCGCGACTGGTGGACGAAAACCGACGCCGACCGGTTTTCGTCCAAAACGCAGGCCGTCGTAAACCAGTACAGCAACTACACTGTACTCGACAACCTGCCCCTCAACGGCCAACTGACGCTGGGCGAGAACCTCGCCGATCTGGGTGGCATCACGCTGGCTTACCAAGCATTTAAGCTGACTGAGCAGGGAAAGAGCAGTGGAAAAGTAGACGGATTGACGCCCGATCAACGGTTTTTTCTGGGCTTCGCGCAGGTGTGGCGCATCAAAGTCCGCGACGAAACCGAGCGTGTTGGTATTGCTACGGACCCGCACTCGCCCGCTAAATTCCGTGTCAACGGACCGCTAACGAACTTTGCCCCTTTTTACCGGGCGTTCGACGTGAAACCGGGGCAAAAACTATACAAACCGGAAGCGCAGCAGGCGCGGGTGTGGTGAAGGTATCACAGACTTCAGTCCGTATTTGTATCTATCAACTACGGACTGAAGTCCGTGATACCTTCACTCACGTCCAGTACAGCACCGGCGCGTTGGGAAATCGCTTCTGCCACTCCTCGTAGAAGAACGCCTTCATTTCCTTCATCACCGCTGGCAGGTACACATACTTGGTGCCGCCGAACTTGTTGCGTTTCTCGGCGCGGGTCGTCTCATCCATCTCCAATGAGGTGTTCGGATACCACTGCGTCAGGATATCCTTCGAGCCGGGTGTGAAGCGATGGCTGATAAACTCGACGTTCATGTCAAGCGGTCCGGCCGGTCCGCCGGTGCGGTTCCGGGGGAAGTCGATGATATCGGCAACTCGGTCGAGCAGGGCGGTGTAGTGGTCACGCCAGTCGGGGATGGGCATGATCGGCGCAATGACTAAGCCGATGGGATAGCCGCCCCCGCCAAACTCCTTCGGCATGGCCAGTTTGCGAATACCCTGCAACCGGGCCTCCACCGAGGCCGTACCACCCTCCAGCTTACGGGCCACCACATCCGCGTTCAGGCT
>JAYTAC010000329.1:0-1535 GCA_043737755.1 Spirosoma sp. | reverse complement strand
GCGAGTAGGTCCGGTTCAGCAGATTGTCGCCACTGACGTAGCCGTCGAGAGTCCAGTGTTGACCCAGCGTCCGGCGGAAACCGAGGGTAGCCTGTAATAACTGAATAGGGGAGGATTGGACGGTGTTGACGTCGTTGAGCGGAAATGGGTTCAGAAACTGGTACGTCAGGTGAGCGTACAAACCCGCTCTGGTCTCGGCGTCCACCCCCGTCACGTAGGTTGCCGGTGCCACGCCCGGCAGTCGGTTATTGGACAGGTCGGCGGTGCCCTGCCGGTAGTCGCGGAAGCGGTAGTTGGTCAGCGTCAGGCTGTTCCAAGAACGGAGCAGCGAGAAGAAGCCCGCGTTACCAGACGAGAAAGCAATGAAATCGTAGGATAGCTGCGCTTCTAATCCCCGCTGATCGGTGCGGCCCGCGTTCACGAAAAATTCCGCCCCGGCTGCGTCGGACCGCCGGACGATGGTTTCGCGCAGGGCAAATTGATATACCGACACGTCATAGCGTAGTCGGCTGCGGAGGGCCGAACCGCGCAATCCGGCTTCGTAGCTCGTGCCGCGTTCGGAGTTGAGCGTATTGTTGAAACCGCCCGCTGAGGGCCGCACCTCCTGACTCGACGGAGCCGAATACCCCGTGCTGATACTCACAAACGCCGATACATTCGGGCCGCGTCCGGTTTGCCCAAATGTGCGCTGAAGGGCCACGCGTGGTAACCAGACCGGCGTGAAGTTCCGGGTCAGTAGTTGGGCAGGCAGCGCGTTGCGTGCCCGCGTCGGAAACCGCTGAAAGCCGTAGCGAACGTTGTTGCGGCTCAGGCCCGCCGTCAGCCGGAAGCGGGCGGGGAGTTCGGTTTCGGCCTGCGCAAAGAGCGTCGACTGCCGGGCGGTCAGTTCTTCGTCGGTCTGGATGGTGTCGGCAATGCCGCGCCGGTTGCCAAAGGTGCGGTCCACGATAAACGTGCGGAGCAGTTCGGCCCCGACCGTGAACGTCGTTGCGGCTCAGGCCCGCCGTCAGCCGGAAGCGGGCGGGGAGTTCGGTTTCGGCCTGCGCAAAGAGCGTCGATTGCCGGGCGGTCAGTTCTTCGTCGGTCTGGATGGTGTCGGCAATGCCGCGCCGGTTGCCAAAGGTGCGATCC
The DNA here is from genome assembly GCA_043737755.1 of Spirosoma sp. GTDB lineage: Bacteria > Bacteroidota > Bacteroidia > Cytophagales > Spirosomataceae > Spirosoma. The sequence goes on along the minus strand of JAYTAC010000329.1, from coordinate 404 downwards.
ACGATAAACGTGCGGAGCAGTTCGGCCCCGACCGTGAACGTCGTTGGCAACGGGCCGTTGGTCAACCGAATCTGCGTGACGGTGCGCCCGCCGATGCCCTGATCGGCGCGTTTCCCGTAGTTGGTAACAAATGGGTTGGCGAGGTCGGTGGTGGAGCCGTAAATGACCGTCGTATTTTGGATTTGTTCGTTCCAGCGGTATTCGTGCGATAGGCCGAGGTAGCCGATTTTCTGGTATATGCCGGACTGCTGTTCGGCACTGCCGGGCAAAACGCGGGTGGCAGGGCGCGACGCGCGCGGGTTAGCCCGGAACTGCGCGTCGGTCAGGCCACCGGGTGTTTGGTAGTGCAGATCGGAATAGAGACCCAGCACCGAAATCGTCCGTTTATCGCTCACGGCGAACGA
>JAYTAC010000328.1:0-4060 GCA_043737755.1 Spirosoma sp. | reverse complement strand
TCAGTTCAGCTTATATCCAGCCAAATCAGGCAGCGGCAACCGTTGCAAAGGCGGGTTGTCTGGCGTTCTCGGTCAGCACCGGCTCCACCGTGATAATCACGTACTTCGAGGTCGGCGTGTTGCTGATATCCGCCACGCTGGATACCGGCACGAGCGGATTGGCTTCGGGGTAATATGCTGCCGTGTTGCCCTTCGGAATGTCGTACGGAATGGCGATAAACTTCTCCAGCTTCCGCTCCTGCCCTTCAAAGTGACTCGTGATGTCGACTAACTGCCGATCGGTGATGTTCCGCTCGACCATGTCTTTCGGGTTCATGAAAATCACGCGTCGTTCGTTATACACGCCCCGGTAGCGGTCGTTGTAATCGTAAATCGTCGTGTTGAACTGGTCGTGGCTGCGCAGCGTCATCAGCACCAACTGGTCGGGGGCGATCTCGTGTTTGACCATGTTAGTTACCGAGAAGTTGGCTTTGCCGTTTGGGGTCGTGAAGTTACGTTCGCGGGGGCCGTTGGGCAGGTAGAAACCGCCGGGTTTGCGAATCTTCTCGTTGAACTGGTCAAATCCCGGAATAACGCGGCTGATGGCATCACGGACGCGGTCGTAGTTTTCGGTGAACCCCACCCAATCGACCGTCGAACGCTGGCCAAGTGTGGTGATGGCGATACCGGCGATGATCGCCACCTCGCTCAGCATCTCGCCCTCCAACGGCCGCAATATGCCTTTGTTCATGCTGACGACGCCCATCGAGTTTTCGCAGGACGTGAACTGATGGCCGGTTTTCTGCATGTCGATGTCGACGTGGGTCAGGCAGGGCATAATCAGCGAGGTGCGGCCGGTGACTAAATGACCCCGGTTGAGTTTGGTGCTCACAAAGGCCGTGAAATTCTGCTTCCGCATCCCTTCGGCCACAAACTCCGTGTCGGGCGAGGCCGACAGGAAATTGCCGCCCATGCTGATAAACACCTTGGTTTTGCCCTCGTACATGGCTTTGATCGACTCCACCGTATCGAGACCATGCTCGCGCGGTGGCTCGAAGCCGAACTCTTTCTGGAGCGAATCCAAAAATGCCTGGTGGGGGCGTTCCCAGATACCCATCGTGCGGTCGCCCTGCACGTTGGAGTGGCCGCGCACGGGGCACGTACCGGCACCGGGTTTGCCGATGGCTCCCTTCATCAGGTGCAGGTTCACGATCTCCTGAATGCACATGACGCCGTTTTTCTGCTGCGTCAGGCCCATCGCCCAGCACGTGATAATCTTCTGCTTCGGTGCGATGAGGTCGGCGGCTTCCTTGAGTTGAGCGCGGGTCAAACCGCTCATCTCCTCAATATCCGCCCAGTCTGTACCGTGAATGGAATCCAGAAATCCGTCGTAACCGGCGGCATATTCCTTGATGAATTCGTGGTCGACCACCGAACCCGGACGCTGCTCTTCGGCCGCCAGCAAGTGCTTCATAATTCCCCGCAGCACGGCGATGTCGCCGTTTACTCTCACCTGCAAAAACAGATCGGTGATGGGGGTGCCGTTGCCCAGCAGCGCACCCACGGCCCGGAGGGGATTCAGGAAGTCCTGCGGGTTTTTGAAATGGCTCAGGCCTGCCTCGTGCAGGGGATTGACGGCGATGATTTTGGCCCCGTTGCGCTTGGCCACTTGCAGGGCACTGAGCATTCGGGGGTGGTTGGTGCCGGGGTTCTGCCCCATGATGATGATCACCTCCGCTTCGTGGATATCGTTGAGCGTCACCGAACCTTTGCCCAAACCCAGCGTCGGGCTGAGGGCCGAACCGGAACTTTCGTGGCACATGTTCGAGCAGTCGGGCAGGTTGTTGGTGCCGAACTGCCGCACGAATAACTGGTACAGAAACGCCGGTTCGTTGGGCACCTTCCCCGACGTATAAAACAAGGCTTCGTCGGGCGAGCTAAGCGCGTTCAGTTCGTCGGCCACCAACTGAAAGGCGTCGGGCCACGAGATGGGCGTGTAGTGCGTCCCGCCGGGGCGCAGCACCAGCGGATGCGTCAGGCGACCGGCGTTGTTGAGGTCTCGGTCGGTCATCCGCGACAGATCGACCAAGCTATGCCTGGCGAAAAACTCGGGGTCGGCCCGTTCTGAATCAGCGTCGGACGCCGTGGCTTTGGCTCCGTTTTCGCAAAACTCCGCCACCGAGCGATGTCCGTCGGGGTCGGGCCAGGCGCAGGACGAGCAGTCGAAACCGTCTTTCTGGTTCAGCTTCAGCAGCGCGTGCGTACCGCGCCCCACTCCGGCTTCGCTCCACGAGAACGCCATCGACTTCAGCACGGCCGTTACACCCGCAGCCACCGTTGCGGGCTTACCCAGCGTAAGACCCGTGAATGCTTCGGGCGGCTGGGCCAGCACCGGGTTCCGGTCTTTGGCTCCGATGTTGTCGGGAGCCGGAAACAGGCGTTTGTCGCTGTCCGGTTTGCCCTGCGGATCGTAGTGGTCGGGGGCAGGCAAGGTGCCCTGTTCGGGGCGGTCACCACTTTTCGGCTGATTGGTTTCGGCCAACTGTCCGGCCGGGTCTGTCGGTTGCTGTTCGTTCTGATTGGGTGCCTTTTCCATGCTAAGCGGGTTGCTGTGGGGGGAGTGATATAAGTCGAAACAAAGATAACTTATTGATTTTCGAATGAGTTTGGGGCGGTCAACTAATTCACCCGGCCCGATAACCCAACGTTGGCCGTTGTCGAAACCGGTCATTTCATGGCCGTTGTGGCCTCGGTTACCTTGTCGGTATTGATGATATCGACGCCCAGCTTTTTCAATTGTTTCCAGGCGTTGGGCGTATCGGGGATGGCCCAGAACCGGATGGGTTTGTTGTCGTTGTGTGCCCGTTTGATCACGCGTTTGAGCTTGTCTCGGTCGGCGTCGGGCAACTCGCCGGTGCCGTCCCAGCGGGAATAGGACCGAAAATTATCGCTGATGAGTGCCACGCGTTTCAGGGTTTCGTCGTCATACACTTCGCTGGGCCGCCCGTCGAACTGAAGCAGCAGGGGATAATCGAGGTAAGTATCGATTTTGGGCCGGTTGCCGCTAATGATAATTTGCACGGCTTTGGGGTTGGCCGACCGGTTGAAACAGGGCAGGTGGTCCTGCAAGGCGGTGAGCAGCTTGGGCAGCACCTCGGCGGGGCTGTCTTTCACGTCGATCACCAGACCGAACGTGTAGTCCCGCACCGGACTCACTTTGTCGGTGTATTGGCTGAACCGTTCAGCAATGGGCGTCAGGTAGAGCGAGTCGAGCGTTGGCGCACCAGCCTGCGGCTTGTCGTGCGACACCACCAACCGGCCGTCCTGTAGCCAGACATCGGCTTCGATGTAGTCGGCCCGCTGCTCCCAGGCGTTCACAAAGGGCCGGGGCTGAACGTAATCGTTGTGAGCGTGGATTTTCTGGGCCAGCCCGTTGACCGTAACCAACCAGCCGATGATGAGTAACGTATAACGTATCATGGAGAAAAATCAGTGGGAGGTGATTAGCCGGAAAGATAAGCAACTACGCCCGGTTGTCAGCCGGTGCACACAGGGAGTTTTAACAATTTTTAAAACGGCACATTGATAAACGTATGCCGGAAATAATCTACTTTTCGACACACAACGTAATCACCATACCGAAATGAAAAAACGACTATTCACGGCGTTGGGTTTGTTGCTGACCGGTGTCGCCGGAGCGCAGACCCAGAAAGGAAACGGTCTCATCGGCGGGGACGTATCAATCAACTACTGCCGGTCCGACAATCAGCGCAGCAGCACCAGCGGCTACCACTGGAAACCTGCGTTGAACATAACGGCCGGGCGATTCGTGGCCGACAACTGGCTGTTGGGCCTGTCGGTGTCGGGCAACTCGAATGCGGAGACGCGGGAGAACTCGCTTCCCGATGGTCAGACACTACGCACATTCACGCAACGCAGCAACCGGGTCCAGGTTGATGTAACCCCGTTCGTGCGCCGGTATTGGCAGTTTGCTCCCGTTCAGGTGTTTGCCGGGGCCGGTTTATCGGTGGGGATAGTTGGACTGCGAGATAACACGTTGACATCGAATGGAACGACTCAG
>JAYTAC010000327.1:0-1539 GCA_043737755.1 Spirosoma sp. | reverse complement strand
TCGAGCGGGACATTCGGGCATTGGGCTATGAACTGTCCGGCCCTGTTCTTACCAAACTGCTTTCGATGATTGCTCACGTCAACAGCAGCATCCTCAATGTTAGTGATCTGGCCCGTTCGCTGGGTGTATCGCAGCCCACCGTCAATCGCTACCTGGACCTGCTGGAAGGCAGTTTTATTGTCCGTCGCTTACCCCCGTATTTCGCCAATGTGAGCAAGCGGTTGGTTAAGTCGCCTAAATTATACCTGCGCGATTCCGGTCTGTTGCATCAACTCGCTCAGGTTACTGACTATGACGCGTTGCTGGGCCACCCGGTCGTCGGTTCATCGTGGGAGGGATACGTCATTGAGCAGACGCGCCGGGTGGTTGGTACGGATTGGTCGTTCTACTATTACCGCACCTCAGCCGGGGCCGAAATAGATTTGCTGCTGCTGGCACCGAACGGAAAAAAAGTAGCCGTTGAGATTAAACTATCCAATGCCCCAACCGTCTCGAAAGGTTTCTATCAAAGCATCGCCGACATAAAGCCGGATTTCGCGTTCATTGTAATTCCCGAAGGAGAAAGCTACCCCAAAGACGATGGAATCTGGGTTTGTAATCTGACCGACTTTTTAACGCTACGCCTACCGGGTGTTTACGCTGAGTAGTTTATGTCATGTATCTTCTGACTTCACCATCCTCGCACACTAACAGGATATGCTGACTCCGACGAAAGCCGTTCTTCCTATTTCAATCGGTGGTTATTGTTGCCAGATAAATCATTGCGCCCACCCATCAATACTTCCCTTCGCTGCCGCCACCCCCGAAGTTACCACCGCCGAAACGAATGCCTTCTTTGGGTGATTGATGCACACCGGTTGCCGCCTGCATTGCCACCACCGTGCCCACGTTGACAAAGAACTGATCGGGCGATTCGTAGTCCGGGTCGTCCGTGAAGCCGTGCTTCGGCTTGTTCAGGAATCGTATAATTGCCACGACGAGGCCAATCAGGGTCAATCCGCCCAGCGTCAGGGCTACGTTGAGCGGCAGTAACGCCGTGTACTCATGCACGGTCACTACGGCCGCAATCAGGCCCAGGCCACCGAGGATAATGAGCGTTCTGTTTTTGCGGGTCAGTCCCTGTTGCAGGTAAATGGCCGGGATCGCGAACGTAAGGAGCCAGAACAGCCACGATAGCGCAATCTCCGGTGCATTGGCGGGAGCAGGTTGACTGGATACCGGGTCCATCAGTAGCCCGTTCAGTTCACGCACCACGAAGTAATTCCCGCTCGCAGTCAGCACAATCAACGATACCCATTGCACAAGGTTCAGCGGGTCGGTGTAATAGGGTGACGTATCGATGCGCCGAGCCAACATGAACAACCCGCCCGATACCGCCATCATTACAAACGGCAGCGCGGCTTTTCCCCAGCTAAACCAAAGCATACCGTCGAACACAAACGCGTAGAACGTGGCCAGCGTAACGAACGCGATGAGCGTGTCGCCGTAGTACCAGAGTACCAACAGTGGCAACGGCAGCGTGAGCAGGCAGTAGGTGGC
>JAYTAC010000326.1:0-4064 GCA_043737755.1 Spirosoma sp. | reverse complement strand
GACGGCCTATGATTTTTCGATGGCGCAGGCCGTCGACATGGCTGGCGTTGAGCTGATCTTAGTGGGCGATTCAGCCTCGAACGTGATGGCGGGCCACGAAACAACGCTGCCCATCACGCTCGACCAAATGATTTACCACGCCGGTTCGGTGGTGCGGGGCGTTAAACGGGCATTAGTCGTGGTCGATTTGCCGTTCGGCTCGTATCAGGGCAACTCGACCGAGGCCCTGCGGTCGGCCATCCGGATTATGAAAGAGTCGGGTGCGCACGCCGTCAAGATGGAAGGAGGGCTGGAGATCAAAGAATCCATCGTCCGAATTCTGAGCGCGGGTGTACCCGTCATGGGTCACCTCGGTCTCACGCCCCAGTCGATCTACAAATTCGGTACGTATGCCGTGCGGGCTAAAGAAGACGCCGAAGCGCAAAAACTTATGGACGATGCCCACATGCTTCAGGACATTGGCTGCTTTGGTCTGGTGCTCGAAAAAATTCCGGCTGCGCTGACGAAACGCGTCTCGGAAAGCCTTACGATTCCCACCATCGGTATTGGGGCCGGCCCGGACGCCGACGGGCAGATATTGGTCGTGCACGACCTGCTGGGGATCACCAATGAGTTTAAGCCGCGCTTCTTACGCCGGTACGCCGACCTGCACACGATTATGACGGAGGCCATTGCGCACTACGTTGATGACGTGAAAGGGCAAACCTTCCCGAACGAGAAAGAAGCGTACTGAGTTGAAGCGTACTGAGTTGAAGCGTAACTTGGATGGCCACGTCCGGGCGCATGGCATTTCCTCATGCCCGGACGTGGCCATCCGGGTTGCTTTTATGAAAAAAGACCTGTTTCAAGTTGTTTACGAGGATAATCACCTGCTGATTGTCAATAAAGTGCCCGGTATTTTGGTGCAGGGCGACCGCACCGGCGATGTGACGCTGCTGGATGTCCTGAAAGAGTACGTCCGGGAGAAGTATGACAAACCGGGCGAGGTGTTTCTGGGTTTGGTCCACCGGCTCGACCGGCCGGTGAGTGGTTTGGTTGTGTTTGCCCGGACCTCAAAAGCACTGGAGCGCATGAATGAGATTTTCCGAAAGCGGCAGGTTCAGAAAACGTACTGGGCCGTTGTTCGGCGCAAGCCCCCCAAAGACGCCGATAAACTCGTGAACTGGCTCGTGAAGAATGAGCAAAAGAATCAGGTAACCGTGTACGATTATGAGGCACCAAACTCGCAAAAAGCGGAGCTGTCATATCGGTTGATGGGGAAAATTAATGAGCATTACCTGATTGAGGTAAACCCCATAACGGGCAGGCCGCATCAAATCCGGGCTCAGTTGGCGCACATGGGCTGTCCTATTCGGGGCGACGTGAAGTACGGCTATGACCGCGCCGTTGCTGACAAAAAAATATACCTGCACGCCCGGCGGCTTTATTTTATTCATCCGGTGAAACAAGTCGGCGCACCGGACCGGCCCTTGGTTTGTAAAGCTGCCCTGCCATCGGACCCGTTCTGGGAGGAGTTTCTGGAACTTGATGACGAGAATTATAAGGACAAGAATATAGATTTCACATTTGAGTAAAACTGGCAGCCTGAAAATAGAGATGAGCCGCACATCCGTTTGAAACGGATGTGCGGCTCATCTCTGTAAGGGTACAGCAAAGAATGATTAGTCGATAGTAGCTTGGGCGTCCTGCTGGGGAGCAACGTCGGTGAGTAGCTGTTCCATCACACGCTCTGCCATCTGCACGGCCCCACGCAAAGCACCGTAAATCAGGCACAAAGGCAGTATGATGGGCAGAAAGAAGACCCACTGGAAGATCATGTAAAGACGAACGTTTTTCATAGATTCAACAAATTTTGAAGCCGAGTTTACAGAATTATGTGAAGGTAAAGTTACGGGTGAAGAACCTAAAATAGAGTACTTTTCATAATCAAAGTTAACCTTGCCTTAATACAAAAACAACACGAGCGTGAGAAATACTAATCGTATTAACCAATTTTCGTGCCGTTTTGTGGACGACTGTTGTCACTCAGATAATCTACTTATTATCATTAAGGACTGTAATGCCGGGTAGTTTAATGCTGTATATCGATTTGCTGGTCGGCGCTGAGCGAAATCGAATCAATTAGACGATTTTCGTTCACTAAGCAAGCAGCGCAAACTGCGTGGACACGAACAATCTTGTCAGTTCTTCTAAATTTAGGGACAGCTAAAAATTTATTTAAACAACACTTGTTCTGGATGCGTTATCACGGCAAAGGATTGTCCGGCCGCTCATATATTTGTGGCGGTCGATTATATTCGTGCTGGTCGATCCATTGCACCTGTTCCATGCGCCCACAACTTCTTCTACTCCTGTTGCTGCCGGGATTGACATCGGCTCAATCCATTTTTAGCGGCCTTATCACCGACAAGATTACCCGCCAGCCCCTCACTGGTGTGACAGTTTATTTTCCTGTTCTGCAAAAAGGGAGTGCTACCGACACGCTTGGTCAATTTCGGGTGACCGGTGTTCCTGTCGGTTCTCACAGGGTGCAGGTGCGCTATTTGGGGTACAAAACACAGAACCGCACTGTTCGACTACCCGATGGTGAAACAGCCATTGATTTTGTACTCGAACCCGAAGCCGGTTTACTTCAGGAGGTGGTGGTGACGGGCCTGACCACCGGCTCGACGGTGAAGGATAGCCCGGTGCCAATTATGACCTACAACAAGATTCAGTGGCTGCAAACCAGTTCGACAAACTTGGTCGATGCCGTTGGTAAACTGCCCGGTATGTCGCAGATCACGACAGGCGTGGGGCTGTCCAAACCCGTGATTCGGGGGCTTGGTTTCAATCGGGTCATTACGGTACACGACGGCGTCCGGCAGGAAGACAATCAGTGGGGCGAAGAGCACGCCCTGCAAGTGGACGAGTACAGCATCGACCGCTACGAGATCATCAAAGGGTCCGGCAGCCTGCTCTACGGCTCCGACGGGTTGGGTGGGGTGATGAGCCTGATTTCGGCCCGCCCGCCCGAAGCCGGTGTTTTCCGGGGTCAGCTATTGACCAATTACCAGAGCAACAACGGGTTGGTGGGACTTTCAGGATTAGTAGAAGGCACCAGCACGTCTGGTTTGTTCGGGCGGGCGCGAATGAGCACGAAAAGTGCGGGAAACTACCAAAATCGCTACGATGGGCGGGTATATGGATCGGCCTACCGCGAATATGACGTGAGTGGCACAATCGGCGTCAACCGAAAATGGGGCTATTCGCAACTCTATCTCTCCAACTGGCATCAGGACATCAACGTCGTGACGGGCGAACGGGATCGCACGGGCCGCTTTCAGGAACTCGTCCGGGTGTCGGCCGACTCGGAAGCCCTTCGCCCCGTTTCAGATGCGATGCTGCGCAGCCGGGCTATCTTGCCCGCCAACTACCAGAGTTTGAACAACCTGAAAGCATCGTGGAATACGTTCGCTAAAGTAGGCAGTGGCAACATCTCGGCTATCGTCAGCTACAGTCAAAACCGCCGTCGGGAGTTTGCCAGCCCGCTCACCCCCGGCCAACCCGCCCTGTTTTTCTACCTTCAAAACGTGTTTTATGATCTGAAATATTACTTCGGCGGGCGCAATGGCTGGGATTTCACGGCTGGCGGGAATGGGCTGTATCAGTACAATCAGAACAGGGGACTTCAAATTTTATACCCCGGCTACCGCTCGTGGGATAATGGATTGTTCCTGTTCGCCCAGAAAAAAACCGACCGGCTCACCGTCAATGGGGGGGTGCGGATGGACGTTCGACAGATGCGCATCAATCGACTTTTCGCCGATAGGGAAGGGGTCTTCAGCGAGACACCTTCGCAGGGTGGACAAACACGATTTGCCGGTTTGACCAAAACGTATTCAAACCCCACGGCCAGTTTTGGGGCAACCTACGCGCTGTCAAGTCGGTGGACGATTAAAGTCAACGTAGGACGAGGCTTCCGAGCTCCGTCGACGCCCGAATTATCGGCCAACGGCGAACACGCGGGTACGTTCCGGTACGAGATCGGCTCGCCCGACCTCCGGTCCGAAACTTCGTGGCAG
>JAYTAC010000325.1:0-9841 GCA_043737755.1 Spirosoma sp. | reverse complement strand
GTTCTGCCGATACGTAAGGACCGTTGACAAAGGCATCTACCGTGCGCTGAATCAGGTCCGCGTCGCCGGGGCGTTCCTCATCGTTCATCACTAATGTGTCGCCGTCGTTACCCGGCTCCGGCCGCAACCCGGCGTTGGGCATCAGGTCCGGCCGGGTTATGGTGATGCCGCCGGGTCCGGTCATGGTCATTTCTTTCTCCTGAGCATTGTCTGTCACGCCAACCGGCATTATGCTGGCTTCATCAGCATCGGCAAACACAAACTCATCGGCAACCCCCTCCCGATCAGTTTCATCCAACAACAGGTCCGTTTTAATGGTGCTGTCGATAAGTACCTGAGAATCCCCCGTTCCTTTAAGTTGATCCATCAACGTAGTCGTTCCGTCGAAACCGGCTGCAATGATCGTCACCCGCAGACTGTCGCCGAGGTTCTTGTCGGTAATGGCGCCGAATTTGAACATCCGGGCTTCGGTCTGAATTTTCTTGGCAACGTGTTCCGAAATCGCCATCTGCTCTTTCAACCGCATGGCGTGTTCTTTGCTCGACGAAATCGTGAGCAGAATCCGCTTGGCGCCCCGAATGTCGTGGTCGTTGAGCAGGGGCGAGTTCAGGGCGGCTTCGATGGCCCGGATCGCCCGGTCTTCGCCCCCCGCTTCGGCCGACCCCATCACCGACTGACCGGCGTTTTCGAGCACTTTCTTTACGTCGGCAAAGTCCGCGTTGATATCACCCTGCGTCGTAATGATCTCGGCGATACTTTTCACGGCGTTGGCCAGCACGTCATCGGCGTGGGCGTAGGCGTCAGTCCACGTCAGTTCGCTGTAGAGTTCGGCTAATTTGTCGTTCAGCACGACCAGCACCGTGTCGCAGCTTTTCTTGAGCTTCTCGATACCCTCGCGGGCCTGCTCTTTTTTGTCGGTGCCCTCAAAATAATACGGTGCCGTCACAACGGCTACCGTCAGCAGGCCCATTTCGCGGGCTACTTCGGCCACCACCGGAGCCGCCCCGGTGCCGGTGCCTCCGCCCATCCCCGCCGTGATAAACACCATCTTGGTGGGCGGAGCGAGCAGGTTGCGAATCTCTTCAATGCTGGCGCGGGCCGCATCTTCACCCGCTTTGGCTTCCGTGCCGGCCCCCAATCCGTCGCCCAGCTGCAATTTATTAGGCACGGGGTTGCTCATGAGTGCCTGCCGGTCGGTGTTGCAAACGGCGAAGTTGACATCCTTCATGTCCAACTTGTGCATGTGCTTCACGGCGTTACCGCCCATGCCGCCTACGCCGACAACCTTGATAATTATCTGGTTGTCGTCCGGTATCTCGAATCTATAGCCCTGACTCAGCATTGTATGGGTCTGTGGTGTCTTAACGTTGTGAAAACTGTTTGTCTGAATGCAAATAAACCGGCACGGGGCCGGTTGTTCCCTCGCGGGTTGTCAATACGGGTCGGTTTCGTTACCCCGGATGGGTTTGGTCACGCGCCGTATCCAGGCCATGATTCCGTTTTCTTCCGGCTCCTTTTCGGAGGTTTTCTCACGACTGCTTGGTGGCAGGGGCGCAACGTAGGCCGGGCGAACGGTCGGCGGGGTCTGCTCTTCGTTGTAGGCCGTCCGGGTCGGATCGCTGATGAAGGAGATTCGATTGTCAATCGTCTTGTAACCCGCCCAGACTAAGCCCACGGCCGTAGCATAGGCCGGGTCGCCCACTAAGTCGGCACGGCCGTTGGGTTCGAGGTGCTCAGGATACCCCACCCGAACCTCTTCAATGCCCGTCACCCGGCCGAAAATCTGCTCCACACCCGGAACAAGAGCCGTACCACCCGTTAGCACCATGCCACCCAGCAGCTTACCCTCATAACCCGCCCGGATGATTTCGGCCTGCACCAACGCGGCTATTTCGCGGAGCCGGTCTTCCATAATAACCGCCACGTTTTTCAGCAGCACGTCTTTCGGCTTGCGGTTGCTCAGTCCCGGCACGGCGACTACTTCGTTGAGGTTGAACTCGCCCGGATTGGCACTGCCAAACCGTTTCTTTAACTGTTCGGCCTGATTGGGCAGAATCTTGCAACCGGCTTGAATGTCGGCCGTGAGACTGTTGCCCGCCCACGGAAACACAGCCACGTGGCGCAAAATATTCCGGTAGTAAATGGCCATCTCGGTCGTGCCGCCACCAATGTCCACAATGGCGACGCCCGCGTATTTTTCTTCGTCGGTCAGCACGGCCAAGCCCGATGCCAATGCCGAGAGCATCATCGTTTCCTGCTGTAAGTTGTTGCGGGTGATGCACTTACGCACATTGCGGGTGGCGTTCGACTGGGCTGTAATCAACTGAAAATCAGCACCCAGCTTAACACCGTTGCGGCCCACCGGCTGTTGCACATTGGTCTCGTTGTCGACCATGAAATCCATCGGCAGGGCGTGTACAATCTCCTTGTCGGCCGGAATGGACGACCGATTTCGGTACATATCGCCCACCAACTGATCGATGTCTTCGATCTGCACCTCGTCGCCCGATGAGGAGCGCGTGATATTGCCACTCGCCTTCACCGACAGCACGTGCGATCCGCTGAAGCTGACGTTGACCAACTGAATGTCGGCGTTCGACTGATTGGCGGCTTCGGCCACGGCCCGCTTGATGGCGCTCACCGTGTTGTTCACGTTCACGACGGAGCCTTTGGCCACGCCATCGGCTAACTGCGTTTCGCCCACGCCCAGCACTTCGAGCGTTTCCTGGTCCTTATTGTTGCGGACTACCCGGCCCGCCACCGCGCATACTTTCGTACTGCCGATGTCTAAACCAACCACAATTCTATCGTCACTACGTAAAGTTGTCATTCGCACACGAGTTGATTTCGGTATTGAACGCTCACCCGGCTGTATCGGTCCCAACCTTTTGCCGGTAAAACGTCCGTATAAAACAGTTTCAATTTCCTAAACTTGGCCTCCAAATCGGTCGGCGGGCCGAACTCGATCCGGTGGTTGCCCATCTGCGGCCACATCGTCACGTCGCCCCGCTCATCGACCGACAGTTCGGTGATCTGCGCCCGCCAGAACGCGTCGGCCTGAATCTGTTTCAGCAGCGTCAGCAACGGCTGGTTGCGGGTACTCACCAACGAGCGGTTCACCGCAAAATAACGACCCGTCACTATTGGCACTCTGGCAGAGCAGTTCATCGAAATCGGAAAAAACCGACCTTCGGCACTCACGTACTGCCCGCTCACGACCTGCCCCTCCTCACCCGATACCAACCGGGCCACCGGACGCGGCTGCTCGATGCTGACGATCAGGTTACCCGACAAATCGCGCGATACCTGACAACGCTGCACCAGTCCATGCCGTCGTAACCGAATTTCCAGCCGACGCAAATCGGTATCCGTGTACGCCTGCCCAACAACCGGGTCTGCTCCTTCGTTGGTCAGGTAACCCGACACGTCCCGTTTGGTTAGAAACTGGTATCCGTCAACCTGATTGAGCCGGACGATTACGGCCCGAACCTGCTTCTGTCCATGCCGAATTTCAGTGAATGCAATCAGGCTGAACAAGCCCAAAAGCCCACCAATTGCGAGGAGCCACTTTCCGGTCGTTTTAAAGGTAGATAACATCTGTAAATAAGCTAAGTGAACATACAGATATTTTTATCTATTGGCTTCGTAGAGCACTTTTCAGGATCGGAATCAGTTGGTCGATGTCGCCCGCGCCGATGGTTACAAGCACTGCAGGCTTCGTTGTGCGCACAATACCGGGCAACTCATCTTTGGCACACAGCCGCTTTGTTTTGGATTGAATACCCCGAAAAATCAAGTCTGAGGTGACGCCTTCCATTGGCAGTTCGCGGGCCGGGTAAATATCCAGCAGCAGCACATGGTCGGCAATGGACAGGCTTTCGGCGAAACCGTCGGCAAAATCGCGCGTCCGGCTGAAGAGGTGCGGCTGGAAGATGGCCGTCAGTTCCCGGTCCGGGTACAGTGCTTTTACCGACGACAGAAACGCCGTTACCTCGGCCGGATGGTGGGCGTAGTCGTCGATGAACACAGCGCGGTCGGTTTTGAGTACGTACTCGAACCGCCGATGAACCCCCCGGTAGCTGTTGAGTGCCGACCGGATTGCGTCCGGCGACACGCCAAGTTCGAGCGCAACGGCTCCGGCTGCTACGGCATTTTCCACGTTATGATATCCGGGAACGGTCAACTTAATAGCACAAATAACACCTTTTTCGTGTACTAAGTCAAAAACAAACGTGGCTTCTTCGATTCGGAGCGTATCACTCTTGTAGTCGCCATCGTGCAGCGAATACTCCCGAACGGTTGCTTTTGTTTGTCCGGCCAGCGACAGTCCTTTTTTCATGAACAGCACCCCGCCCGGCTCGATCTGACTGACGAACAACCCGAACGAGTTCAACACGGCATCGTGAGCACCGTAGATATCCAAGTGGTCGGCATCGGTAGACGTTACCACGGCAAGCTGCGGAAACAGCGTCAGAAACGACCGGTCGAACTCATCGGCTTCGACCACGCACACCACCTCCCGCAGATCGTCGGCAGGTTCGTTGAGCAGGAAATTGGTGCCGTAGTTGTTAGTGATACCGCCCATAAACGCGGCACAGTTGATGCCTGCATCGCGCAGAATATGCGCAATCATGGACGAGGTGGTCGTTTTGCCGTGCGTACCGGCCACGGCTACGGTTTTCATCTGCCCCGCCAGCAGGCCCAGCACCTGCGAGCGTTTCTGGACGACAAAACCTTGCTCAGTCAAGTACATATATTCGGCGTGGGTGACGGGTACGGCGGGCGTATAGATGACGAGCGTTTCGGCCGGGTTCTCCCGGAACGAGACCGGAATCCGGTCCACGTCCTCCGCGAAGTGGATGGCCATGCCTTCAGCCTGCAACGCGTCGGTGAGGGCCGTGGCTGTTTTGTCGTAACCGGCAACAGCGTAGCCGTTGACGATGAACCAGCGGGCCAGCGCGCTCATGCCGATGCCGCCAATGCCGAGAAAGTAAATGGATTTGAACTGAGTTAACGTCATGGTTGGTCAATGACAGTCTCCGGCTGTCGCGTTATTGCACTGGTTTGCGGTAACAGCAGAAGGCTGTTACCGACCTAATGTCAGTACCTCCTGCGCAATGTCGCGGGCGGCATCGGGTTTGGCTAATGTCTTGATTTGGGTGCTCAACTGCTGCCGTTGGGGGGCGTTGTCGAGCAACGCTAATGCTGCCGTAATAAGTTGGCTGCGGGCATCCTGATCGCGGACCAAAATGGCGGCATTGCGCACTACTAAACTCATCGCGTTTTTGGTCTGATGGTCGGCTGTGGCAGCCGGGAACGGTACCAAAATGGCCGCCCGCCCAACCAGACACAACTCCGATACCGACAATGCCCCCGCCCGCGATACCACCGCATCGGCGACGGCGTAGGCTTTGTCCATCTCATAAATAAAGTCATACGCCTTAATCAGGGGTGAACCGATGGCGTTAACGGCCGTCTGCGCCCGCTCTGCATCGGCGGACCGAACGAAGGCCGGGCCGGTTTGCCAGATTACCTGAACGCCCGCATCGACAAACCGTTGCAGGCCCGTTTCCATGCTCTCGTTCAGCGTTCGGGCACCCTGACTCCCGCCAATGACCAGCAGCGTGGGGCGGCTGGCATCGAGTCCGAAAAGCGTTCGTCCGGCGTCGACCTGCTGATCGGCAAACTGAATGTCGTTGCGGACGGGATTACCGGTCAGTTTGATTTTGTCGGCCGGAAAGAACGCGTCCATGCCCGGATACGCCACGCAGACGCGCTTTGCCCAGCGGGCCAGCACCTTGTTGGTCAGCCCGGCGTAGGAATTCTGTTCCTGAACAAGCGTTGGAATACCCCGCAGCGACGCAGCCAGCAGCACCGGACCACTGGCGTAGCCGCCCACGCCCACGGCCACGTCGGGCCGAAAATCGCGGATGATAGCCTGCGCTTTGAGCAGGCTTCGGCCTAATCTGAGCGGAAAAAGGAGGTTAGACAGGGTCAGTTCGCGTTTGATGCCAACCACCGGAAGGCCCACGATTGTATAACCGGCGCGGGGCACTTTCTCCATCTCCATTTTACCCTCGGCCCCCACAAACAGAATCTCGGTGGCCGGGTCCAGTGCCTTCAGTTCGTTGGCAATGGCAATAGCCGGGTAAATGTGCCCGCCGGTTCCGCCCCCGCTGATGATTACCTTCATTCAGTTTGTAGCTTGTAGTTTGTGCGGTTCCCCGCCGGGATTTATAGCACCATCCAGCACTACAAACTCAAATTTTACTCTCATCCACTTCGTCCCGGCTTACGCTCAGCACAATACCAATGGCTAAACCGGTGAATATCAACGACGTGCCGCCCATGCTGAGCAACGGCAGCGGCTGTCCCGTAACCGGTACCAGGCCGATGGCCACGCAAATACTGGCAAACGCCTGAAAAACAATGCTGAACGTCAGCCCCGCCGACAACAGCCCACCGAACGGGCGGGTGGCTTTCTGGAGTGTTTTCATGCCTCGCCAAAGAAACAGAATGTAGGCCAGCACCACCGGAATCCCGCCGAACAGCAACCCGTATTCTTCAACGATGATGGCGTAGATGAAGTCGGAGAAGGGGTTGGGCAGGGTGTTGCGCTGGTGACTGTTGCCCGGCCCCTGCCCCTGTAACCCACCGTTGGCCAAGGCGATGTAAGACTGCTCGACCTGGTACACAATGGTATCGGAATCCATGAAACTCTTGATCCGGTTGGTAGCCGTGCCGAACCGCTGCCCCACCACTAAGGCCATGCCGCCAAACAGCACGCACACCCCGATCATGTAGGCCAAATACCGCACCGGCACCCGGCCAATGTACATCAGCAGGAAGCAGGTAGCGGCTAATAGCAGGGCGGTCGATGTGTTGGAGAGAATGATGAGCGAACAGATGAGACCGATCCAGATAATCAGATTGAACAACACGCTGGGGTCGCTCATGAACCGCTGCCGCTTGGCCAGCATAGCCGCCAAGTTTGAGATCAGAGCTAATTTGGCCAAGTCGGACGGCTGAAAGGTCTGGTTAATAATCGGAATCGTGACCCAGCGCGACGCATCATTTATGTTGGTTCCCTTGAAAAACGCCCACAGCAGCAACGGAATGGATAGCCACAGGCCGAACTTCGACAGGCGGGCGTAGTACACGTAGTTGATGCGGTGCGCGAAATACGTACAGGCCAATCCCAGCAGCAAGAGCGAACCGTGCTTGAATAGAAACGACTCCGTGTTACCGTCGAGTTCGCGGAAAGCTTTTGTGCCGACCGCGCTGTAAACGACCAATACGCTCATGATGGACAGATACAGTACGATCCACCAGATTTGGCGGTCGCCTTTCAGATGCGTTTGAATCCAGTCGCGGAGGAACATAGTTTTTAATGAAAAATGGCTGATGAACAATGAATAATGCCCCACTGCGAGCATTCTGCATTATTCATCAGCCATTAAGTTTCTGACGGCTGCTTTGAACTGATTACCCCGGTCCTCGTAATTCCTGAACAGATCGAAACTCGCGCAGGCGGGCGACAAAAGGACAACGTCGCCCGGCGCACTCATCGCTAATCCGGTCGCAACGGCCTCCCGAATATCCTGCGTTTCGGATATAGACGGTACGACGCCACCGAAGTAGTCAATTAATTTGTGATTGTCGACGCCCAGACAAATCAGTGCCTTTACGTCACGGCGCACCAACGCATCGATCTGGGCATAGTCGTTGCCTTTATCCTGCCCACCCGCAATCCAAACCACGGGCGCATCCATGCTCGATAGGGCGTAGTAGACTGAGTCGACGTTGGTGGCTTTTGAGTCGTTGATGAACTGAACGCCGTTGATCGTTCCGGCGGGTTCGAGCCGGTGGGGGGCATTGGCAAAGGTTTTCAAGCCTTTCGCAATTGCTTCGTTTGACACGCCCACAGACTCAGCCGCCAGCACAGCCGCCAGCATATTGATCGCGTTATGCGGTCCCCGGAGCGTGGTTTCAGCCTGCGCCAGCGCGAAGTTCTGCCCCCGGTTGGTGGTCCGTAGCTGCCCGTCGGCGAGGTAGCCGCCTTCGGGTACAGTGCTTTCGAGCGAGATCGGCAGGCGATTCACGGCCGGGTTGCGCTTTGCCAACTCGTGCCGGATTGGGTCGCTTTCGGCAAAATAGATGAAATCGTCGGCAGGCCGGGCGTTTTGCAGAATTCTGAATTTGGAATCGACGTAGTTCTGGAAATCGTAGTCGTACCGGTCGAGGTGGTCGGGGGTTATGTTGAGCAGTACCATCACGTCGAGGTGGGTGTCGTGCATATCGTCCAGCTGGAAACTGCTCAGTTCGAGCGCGAAATAATCGAACGTGTCATCAACCACCTGCCGGGCGAAGCTGTCGCCCACGTTGCCCGCTAATCCCACGTTCAGGCCCGCCGTTTTGAGCAGGTGGTAAATCAGGAGTGTGGTCGTGGTTTTGCCGTTGCTGCCCGTGATACCAATGAGTTTGGCGGTTGTGTGGCGGGCGGCAAACTCGATTTCGGAGATGACGGGTGTTCCCTGCACCCGGAGTTTTTGCACTAATGGCACCGTTCCCGGTATCCCCGGACTTTTCACCACTTCGGTAGCGGCTAAGATTCGCTCGTCGGTATGCTGTCCTTCCTCAAACTCGATACCGGCTGTTTGCAGTATCGTTCGATAGGTATCGCCCAACGTTCCTTTGTCGGACAGGAAAACGCCGTATCCGTTGGCCTGCGCCAGCAGAGCCGCCCCTACTCCACTTTCGCCCCCGCCGAGGATTGCTATCGTCTTCACTGTCATGGTTAACCTCTATTGTGGGCAAAATAACGCATAAATGAAGCAGCCCCGACCACGGGTCGGGGCTTTTGTACTCAACTCTCGCGACCAGAGCGTCTTACGGGAACACCTCTACTTTTTTCGTTTGCAGCACCTGCAGCGGGAACACCGTCGTCGTTTCGCCGGTTTGCAGCGTCAGCGATGTGCTGTCTATTTTTAGAATCCGGCCTTTGACCTCATCAATCTGAATGGTTTGGCCCTCTTTATACTTGTTTTTGGAGTAGAACGACGACAGGATATTGGCCATCACGTCGCGCGACGCAATGCCGTATCCAACGGCAAAGGCAAAAATAACCCCGCCAATGATGAGGTTGAAACTCGATTCGGGCAACTCGGTATTCAGTCCCGCCTGCCCTAGCGCATTGATGAGCGATATGATCAGAAAAAAGAAGAAGACAAGCGTCCCCAGCATCCGTCCCGCGCTGACGTTGAACGAGTTACAAAGGCTGATGACAAACTGTTTCAGCCCTTCGGACACAAACAAACAAACAATGAGCATGATCCCGGCAACAATCAACTTGGGGATCAGATTGGTGATGCCCAGCATCAGCTCAGTGAGTGCGGCTACGCCCAGCATCTCGGCAGCCGCCGTGCCAAAAACCAGCACAATGAACAGGTAGAATACCTGCGCGAGTACGGCACTGATTTTTATTTCGGTATCAAGTTTTTTTACGAAGTCGATCTCATTCAGCTTCTCGCCGATTTTGTCGACCCCGACTTTGCCCAGCACCGTTTTGATCACCATCCGAACGAGCCGGGCAATGAGCAAACCAATGGCCAAAATGACGATGGCCGCAATGAGCCGGGGAATAAAGGTGACTAAGTGATTGATGAGACCCGTAACGATATTAGTCAGTATCTCCTGCAGGTTTGGAACACTACTCATGGGGCAGGGGGGGTGGGGTTATCATCATTGGGTGTTAAACCGTTTAAAAACAGAATCAGTACCGAGAAAATATCGTAGGCATACATCTCTACGACTTGGAGCGAGTTTCGGATCAGGTCAATTT
>JAYTAC010000324.1:0-4071 GCA_043737755.1 Spirosoma sp. | reverse complement strand
GTACGATTACCTTGGCTCCCTGCTTTTCGTAGTACTGGATCAGGTCGCGGCACACGTCGTCAATCTCGCCCAGATCAGTGGCTATTTTGCCGAAGTCCTGCCCGGACCGGTGCCGCACCGGCGGACCGGCCGGAGCGACGGGACCGCCGAATTTTTGCAGGCCATAGTCCAAATGGGGCAGGTAAATCAGCGTCAGCGTGGGGTTGTGCCATTGGTCCACCAGCATCGACGCGTCGGCGATCCAGCGGGTCGATTTGATGGTGGTGGCCGGTCCCCAGAACTGAAACAGCGGAAATGTACCGAGTTCGGCCTGGAGCCGGTCGCGGAGGTCGGCGGGTTGAGTGTAGCAGTCGGGGAGTTTCAGCCCGTCGGACGGGTACTGCGGCCGGGGCGTGGCCGAAAAATCGGCGGTGGAGTACATGTTATACCACCAGAACATGTTGGAGACGGTGAAACTCGGGTCGAGCTTTCGGGCACGATCCCAGATTTTTTTGCTCTGCACGAGTTTGTTCGATTGTTTCCAGAATTTCACTTCGGCGTCGGTACGGTCATACCAACCATTGCCGACGATGCCGTGCTGGTTGGGCCATTGGCCCGTTACGTATGTCGACTGTACCGACGTGGTCACGGCCGGGAGCATGGGGTCGATGGTGGCCCGGTGCTTCCCGGCGAACCACTGTTTCAGAAAGGGCGTGTGCTCACCAATCAGCGAATACGACAGGCCCACAACGTTGAGTACTACGGTCTTCTGCATGGTATTTTAACACGGAGTCACGGAGTAAAACACGGAGGTCACAGAGAAAGAAAATGACAAAACTCTGTGACCTCCGTGTTTTATTCCGTGACTCCGTCGGTCCGCCGATGCGGTTTAATTGTCTGTTACCCACTTCATCTCCCGCTCAATCGAATCCACTACATCCAGTTTCAACTCACCCGGCAGCACGTCCCACGTGTAGGTTTCCACTTCCAGTTGGTTGGTAAATTGCCGTTCGGCCTGTAGGCGCAGCACCTCCCGAATGTCGTCCTGCGTTGATTGGAGCACCCCGTAGCTTTCCACGAAAATCGGAACGTGAAAATGCGACCGCCATTCAACGTGGGTGTTGTCCAAAGCCGCCAGCGCATCGGGCAGGTCCCGGAATCGCAGTAACCCGTCCGACGTAGTTCTGACTACTACCTGGTGCAGATACGTTGGCTCGTTGAACTGCGAAAACGCCTGCCGCACTGCTTCACGGTTTGCTTCATCGGCGGGAAATTCTGCTTTCAAAGCCGCGCTGATCTGAATTTTGCCGACCCTCAACCCGTAGTTTTTGAGTTTGTCGAGTACCTCGGCCGGGCGTTCGTATCCCACCGCGAAATGGCACACGTCGTAGCACAGCCGGACATGGTCGCAGATGGCCGTTTCGGCGGCTTCGTCGGTCAGGCCAAACTGTTCGGTTAACTGCTCCAGGCCCATCGGAATCAGATAGTCGGTAAACCAGGCAATGAACTCGTCGGCCGTTTCGATGACACCGTCGGGTTCGGGTTCCAGATCGAGGTGCATAAGCCGGTCGGTTTGGCGGTGCAGCCGGATCAGATCGGCCACCACATCGAGCACGTTCTGAGTCGTTTGTGAGAGAATATAGTCGCGGGCGGCCGGTTGCTCCCACTCGAACCAGTGGCGATAGGAGAGGGGCGAGGTCGACACACCACCCGTGATGGCGTTGCCCAGTTCATCGACCGGCAGCAGCACCGATAGGATGCGAAATAGCCGTTTGGTGTACTCAACCCGCGCTTCGGTGGTCCAGTCGGGGGCGTGAACTTGGTCTTTTACGACCGTATTGTGAAAACCGCCAAACGGAAATCCGTTCATCGTAAACACGTAGCAGTCGGTATCGGACAACCACTGCTGAAAAGCCACAAGGTTTTCGGGTTGCTCCAGTTCCTCACTGGCCACGTTCGACAGGCGCAGCCCCAACCCGAACGGCGCATCGGGCGAAAGCCGCTGCTTTAGCTCGGGAACGGCCGTTTGCAGAGCCGCAAAATGATCGCCCCACGTTTCGCCCGCGTGGATGTTGGTGCAATAGCCGAGGTGTCCGAGGGGTGTCTTCATGGTAAGGTTTTTAAACGCAGAGGGAAGAGGAGAAGAGCGCAGAGGAATGGAGACGAATTTCTCTATTTTCCTCTGCGCTTTTTCTCTCCTTCACTCTGCGTTTAAGCAGTTGTCGATAATTCGCTTTTGCGCAGCGCAGCGATAGCCCGCCGGACACCGTTGGCGTCCATGTCATGCACTTCCACGCCCCGGCCAATGCCCTGCAACAACATGATGGTCAGTTGGCCGCCGAGGTGTTCGCGAAAGTCGGACAGGCCACGTAGGACGCCCGTGCTGTCATCAGCGTCGAGCAGGGGGTGGTAGAGCGAGAAACCGAGTGTTCGCAGGGTCGTCAGCACCCGGTCAGCGTCGGCGTTGGTGAGCCAGCCGAGTTGGTTGGAGTAGAGCGTGTCGAGGGCAATGCCAATGGCAACGGCCTCGCCGTGGCGCAGGTCAAAATTGGTCAGTTGTTCGAGCTTGTGGGCACTCCAATGGCCGAAGTCCAGTGGCCGCGACGACCCCATCTCAAATGGATCGCCCGCATCGGCGGGGGTGTCGCTCCGGCCGGTACGCCGTGGTCCGGCATTCCGGTGCGGCACCGGGCCTTCCGACCGCCCCGCAATGTGTTGCATGTGCATATCGGCGCAGCGGTGAATCAGTTGCTGCATGGCTGGTGCGTCGCGCAGGGCCAATGCCGGAGCGTTGGTCTCGATCCAGTCGAAGAAAGTACTGTCTTTAATCAGAGCGACTTTGATGGCTTCCGATATGCCCGCCCGCCAGTCGCGGTCATCGAGCGTGGTCAGAAAATCACGGTCGTTGAATACCGCCACCGGGGGCGAAAATGTGCCGAGGAAGTTCTTTTTGCCCCGGTAGTTGACGCCGTTTTTGACGCCCACGCCTGAATCGTTCTGCGACAGCACTGTGGTTGGAATGCGAACGTGCCGGATGCCCCGGTGTGAAATGGCAGCCGCGTAACCCACCAAATCCAGCACCGACCCGCCCCCCACAGCTACGACAAACGAGTGCCGGTCGATGCCATGCCGGTCGATGGCGTCAACGATCTGCTCCACCAATGCCGGGTCGTTTTTGGCACCTTCGCCCCCCGGAACGATCAGCAAATCGGGCACCAGATCGACACCAATGCCTGATGAGAAATAACTGCTGATCGTTGTTTGTAGCTGCGGATGAGTCTGGACAACACCTGAATCGAGCACGAACAGCACTTTTTTAGTTGTTCCGTTGGCGACCTGCTGACCAAAAAAGTCGGCAAGCAGCGGGTTGGCCGGGGCGAACAGGTGTTCGGTGAAAAACACGCTGTAGGTAAACTGAACGCTGAACGATTGATGCAAGTGAGTCATGGGTAGAAAAGAACGAGTGTATGGCCGATGGTTAACCGTCAAAAATACGTAAAATGCTGTGATGGACTTCAGCCGCTCATCCGAACCCGATTGCACCAAAAATGGCAGAATCAGTGATTTACCGCATCAACTAAACTTACCCCGATGGAATGGAGTTCCGACCAGCAGCAACAGCTACTATCTCTCATTAAGCGTCGCCACGAGCGCGACCGGTTGCTCGCCCGGCTGCACGAAGCGAACCGATGGGCGGAGATCTGCGCTAATCAGCAAACTGAACGGGCGGGCCACCTCGCCCGTGAGCAGGCCGACGTCGAACGCCTGACCGGGCTTAGCTGGGCATCGCTCTACTATTCCGTCCTGAACCAGAAAAAAGAGCGTCTCACGCGCGAGGAAGCCGAAGTCGCCCATGCTGAATTAGCCTTCGCCAATGCCGTTGAGCAACTTAATCAGGCTAAGCATACCGTCGACGCGCTGACCCGGCAACTGGCCGACTACGCACCGGTCGATGACGATTACGCGGAGTTGCTGGCCCAAAAGCGGTCAGTCGTTCATCTGCGATGGGACGAAACCGGCCGGGCCTACGACCGGTTGGCAAAGGCCGTCGAGGACGCTGACCAACGCTTGGTCGAGACGAAAGAAGTGGGC
>JAYTAC010000323.1:0-1543 GCA_043737755.1 Spirosoma sp. | reverse complement strand
AAGTGGTCGGGCTGATGTGCCTGCGGGTGTTCTGCGAGGGCGACTGCACCGACTTCGACCGGCTGCGCGAACCCGCCCGCAAACTCGGTGCGGCTTTTCAGAAAGTGAATTTCCTGCGCGATTTAAAGAGTGATTTCGTGGATCGGGGGCGGACGTATTTTCCCGGCGTGGACTTCAACGACTTCGGACGCGCGGCCAAGCAACTCATCGAAACCGACATTCAGCGCGATTTCGACGAAGCCTACATCGGCATCATGAACTTGCCACGGGGTGCCCGGATGGGGGTTTATTTGGCCTACGCGTATTACCAGACGCTGTTCAACAAAATCAAGCAGCTGCCCGCTTCCCAAATTCAGAACGAGCGCGTTCGGGTGCCGAACCCGCAAAAACTTGCGCTATTGGCTCAGACCTATCTGAAATACCGGCTGAATGTGCTGTAATGTTGCGAATGCAACGGGGGTAGAACGACGAATACCCTATCCTCAATATAGGGCATTCGTCGTTCTACCCCCGTTGCGCCTTTGCTTATCTTTGCAGAAAGTACCGCCGTTCTCTATCAATGACTGCTGAGTTTATTTCACCCCCGGAAGTACGTTCCCATTACGAAGCCGTAATCGGGCTGGAGGTTCACTGCCAGTTGCTGACGAACAGCAAGATCTTCGCGGCTGATACCAACGCCTTCGGGGCGGAGCCGAACACCAACATCAGCGTTATTACACTGGGGCACCCTGGCACACTACCCAAACTGAATCGCAAAGTCATCGAGTACGCCGTGCGGATGGGACTCGCCTGCCACAGCGAGATCACCCGCCACAACGTATTTGCCCGCAAAAATTATTTTTATCCCGATCTGCCCAAAGGCTACCAGCTTTCGCAGGACAAAGGGCCAATCTGCGTGGGCGGGGGCGTTTTGATCACAACTAAAAATCTGGAAACGGGCTTTCCCCACCAAACAACGGTTCAGCTTCACCACATTCACCTCGAAGAAGACGCCGGTAAATCAATCCACGACGGTAACGACAGCACAACCCGGTCTGGCGTAACCCGGTTAGATTACAATCGCGCCGGGACACCGTTGATCGAAATGGTGACCGAGCCGTGTCTGCACACAGCCGACGAAGCGGGGCAATTCCTGACCGAGGTCCGGCGGTTGGTGCGCTACCTTGGCATCTGCGACGGGAACATGGAAGAAGGCTCCCTGCGTTGCGACGTCAACGTGTCGATTCGGCCAACCGGCGCAACGCACCTCGGCACGAAAGTGGAAGTGAAAAACCTGAATTCGATTCGGAACGTGATGCGGGCCATTGACAGTGAGTTTCGGCGGCAAGTCGACCTAACGGAATCGGGCGGGGGCATTGTTCAGGAGACCCGCACGTTCGACGCACAGACTGGCCAAAGTCAGGCCATGCGCGAGAAGGAAACCATGAACGACTACCGCTACTTTCCCGATCCCGACCTGGCACCGGTCATGATTTCGGACGCGTGGTTAGCCAACATTCGGGCGCAGATGCCCGCGCTCCCGGCCGAGCGGTATCAGAAGTTT
>JAYTAC010000322.1:0-9870 GCA_043737755.1 Spirosoma sp. | reverse complement strand
TGAAAATTGCCATTCACGGGCGCAACTTTCCCGAATCGGCCCGGCCCTACGTCCAGTCCATGTTCGAGGAATTGGCCAAACGGCAGGCCGGGGTCGTTATCTCCGAAGGGTATCGCGAATTCCTGGACAAGACGGGGGTAGCGCACTACAGCGAAGCCACCTATTCGACAATAGAGGGCGTCGCCGGGGTCGATTTCATTTTCAGCTTAGGTGGCGACGGTACGCTGCTCGACGCCGTCACGCACGTTGGTCCCCGGCTCATTCCCATCATCGGCATCAACATCGGTCGGCTGGGTTTTCTGGCAACGGTGGCTCCGCCGTCTATCCGGCTCATGATCGACGCGCTTTTCAACAATCAGTTCAGCATCGACGAGCGGTCATTGGTGAGTGTACGGGCCAACCAGGACATCTTCGGTAATCTGCCCTTCGGCCTGAACGACTTCACCATCACCCGTACCCAGACGTCGTCCATGATTACGGTGCATACCTACCTCGACGGCGAGTTTCTGAATTCGTACTGGGCCGATGGCCTGATTATTTCGACTCCGTCCGGCTCAACGGGCTACTCGCTCAGTTGCGGAGGGCCGGTGCTGCTGCCCCAGACGAACAACTTCATCATTACGCCCATCAGCCCGCACAACCTCAACGTGCGGCCCATGATCGTGATGGACACCTGCCAACTGGCATTTGAGGTCGAGAGCCGCAGCGGTAATTTCTTAGCCACGCTCGATTCCCGCTCGTTCACCGTCGAAACGTCCGTGCGCATCAGCCTTCAGAAAGAAGCCTTCAACGCGCGGCTGGTTAAGCTCAGTGACGATAACTTCCTGAATACGCTCCGCAGCAAACTCAACTGGGGCTGGGACATCAGAAACTAAGTTGCTGCTTCGTACGTGAGCACTGCATAGCTCGCCTTCATTCTTCGTTCACGCACCCAAGTACACCGCTGGCCGAACAGATGGCAGATCAGTTTGACCATGCCATAAAATTGCGTTGTTTCATACCATCAATACTTTGCGAGAGCACCGGAAAAATCATTTTGACGAACGGGTAACTGACAAAAATTTGTGCAAAGATTGCAGCAAGGTCAAGCGGATTTTTCAACAAACTTAAGCAGTACCGTCGGGTGGCAACCCGGCGGAAAAAACCCCTGCCAGCTTTGTAGAATTCGTTTGTTCAGCTCCGGTCCTGATTGTAAACGCGCTCTGGTAATCAACGTTTTGTGCCGGGTAGTGCCCTGCGTTGTGCGGTTACAGAAACTAAAAACAGGTGTAGCTCATGGCTTGTGAAGTCAACTGTAGAGTTGGTCAAACCGGGCGTAATAACTACTATTGCACTGCACACAAGGCAGCGAATGCCCTACTTACAGCGTTTTTGGTTTAAGGAGGTTAAGTTCTGGAACTATCACATTTTTTGTGTTTCCATTTCCTGGTTCCAGTAACACTACATAATTTTATTTCTGTGTTTCTTCCCCTCCTCTACGGCTTCCTGATTGGTGTGGCTCTGTGCCTGACGTTCGGGACCGTTTTTTTTGCCCTCATTCAAAACAGCGTTGACAATGGATTTCGGTCGGGCCTGAAAATCGTGTTCGGCGTCATCATCGGTGATGCGCTGTTTGTGCTGGCTGCGTTACTGGGCACGTCGTTTATTCCGAAAGTGCCCGGATTCGAGCACCTGATGGCCGTGGTAGGCGTCCTGTTTCTGACGGCGATGGGGCTGGTCAACATCCTGAAAGGAACACCCCGGTTGGCCTACCCCAAAACCCGATTCGGCAACGCCGTGTATTACGTCACGACGGGCTTTTTTCTGAACGCCCTGAACCCCGTTAATTTCGTGTCGTGGGTGGCGATTGTGGCCTACATCCGCTCGCACCTGCATTATTCGGTGGCCCAGCAATACGGGTTCATGGGGTCGAGTTTGGTGGCGGTATTCGTAACCGAGATGGCATTAGCGTATTATGCCAACCGGCTCAAACGGCTCTTTACACCGCGCGTGGTCACGATTTTCAACCGCACAACTGGTTTCATGTTTCTGATCGTGGCTACCCAGATTGCTTACATGCGTCTTTATCAGCCGATTACGAGACTGATGGAAACCTGGTGAACCCTGGTATCAATCAGGGTAGCCCTCCCGTCTACACCACTTGCCCGGCGGTTTTCCAGATGCTCCCGTCGTAACTGATTCCCAGCCCCGGCGTGTTGGGAATTTGCATCAGGCCGTTTTGCACCGAGATACCGGGCGTGTACCAGGTGGCTGTTTTCCCCGGATCAAGGTCATAGACAAACTCCTGCAAGCCGTGCAGATTGCGGTAAACAGCCGCCAGATGTCAGAACGGGGCAATCAGCGGGTCGGCTTTGGGCGTGTGAGGAGCTACCGATTTGCCGAACTGCCGGGCGATTTCGGCCACCTGCAACCCGCGCAAAATGCCGCCGTTGTAATACACATCGGCCTGCAATACATCGTACACGCCGGTGCGGGCCAGCCGCTCAAACCGATACAGACTGGTGTCCTGCTCCCCGCCGGCTAAGGTTAGTTTGGTCAGGGCTTTATTGACGGTGCGAATACCGTCTTCGTCCTCAAAATTGCAGGGTTCTTCAAAAATAGCTACGCCGTTGTTTTCCAGTAGCTTACCAATCTCAATGCCTTCCTTGGGCGTGTATGACCCGTTGGCATCGGCATAAATCGTGACGCGGTCGCCGAGGGTTTTCCGCACCAGCGGCACAAAGGCGCGGGTACGGCGGTCGTCTTCGGCGGTGTTTCGCAGCCGCCCGCCCACCTTTATTTTCACGCCGTTGGCTCCCGTTGCCGCCAGCTTTTGGGCTATCCGCGCCACCACCACGCCGGGCGCGTTGGTCCCCCGGTCGAAGTCAGAAATATACACGGGGTAGCTGCTGCGGACGGGTTTGCCAAGCAGGGCGTAAACGGGCTGGCGGACCACGCGCTCCAGCAAATCCCACACGGCAATCCCGACCGAGCCGATGCAGTTCCAGAGGGGCATCCCGGCGTATTTGTAGTTGCTGTTGAGCCGGTAGGCGTTATCTACGAGTTGCGGCAAATCGCGGGCATCGCGTCCCGTAAAATGGGTAACCACAATGCCTTTCAACAGCGACGAGAGGTGCTGCATCCGGTCGTTACACTGCGTAGTGCCGCGTTCGCCACCGTCCGACGTAATCACCGCAAACAGTTCACCCTGCGTTTTGAGCAACTCCACCGACCGGATCAGCACGGGTACGGTGATCGCCTGCCGAAGATCAGGCAGCGGCCAGGCGGGCAGCGGGTCGGCGGGTCGGTCAACGGCTGGGGACGAGGGCCGGGCAGTCGCCGTGCCGGTCAGGGCAAGGGCTGCCGTGCCGGTCAGGGTGTTCAGAAAATCGAGTCGGTTCATCATCGGTTTGGGTAAGTTCGGTGCCATCCACCGCTACTTTCGGGAGGTAATGCCAATGGATGGGCTATGGGATTTCACGCGGCTAAATCGCTTGTATCGAAAAGGATTACCTTTGCCTAAAGAAATTAAATGGCCCGCGATCTCTATCAAAACAATGTCCGCCAGGCTTTAGAAAAAGACGGTTGGCACATAACCCACGATCCGTATCCGGTGCGTATTGAGGATGTTGGCTACGAAATTGACCTGGGAGCCGAAATGCTGATTGCTGCCCAGAAAGACAGCCATAAAATTGCCGTGGAGATAAAAAGCTTTGCCGGTCCCTCGACTATAAACGAATTTCACAAAGCGGTTGGTCAATTCAATGACTATTACGTGGCTTTGTTGATTCAAGAACCCGAACGAGTACTATACTTGGCCGTACCTGAAGATATTTGGAACAGGTTCTTTCAAAAAGTCGTAATCCAGAAGTCATTAGAGCGAATCGGGGCGAAAATAATCGTTTACAATCCTACCCAAAACATAATAACAGCATGGAAAAACTGACGCTATATCAGGACGCTGTTATCCGTTTCATGCGTCGTTACCTTGCCGAAACCGGACAAGGTATTTACAAAGACGAGGTGAAACGGCGTATTTTAATCGACCGGGAAAACAACAGTTTCCAGCTGCTCTCAGCGGGTTGGCGGGGTAGTCATTATATATTCGGTCCGATTTTCCACTTTGATTTAATCGACGGTAAAATCTGGATTCAGTGCAACAATACCGAACGCGAAATTGTGGATGAACTGATGGCCGCTGGTGTTGATCGTCAAGATATCGTGTTAGGCTTTGTTCCACCGGATGCCCGCTTATTCTCTGGATTTGCCGTTGCCTGATCTGACCCGTTTTCGCGTTTGACATTTTTCAACCTATCGCGCTTCAACGTAAAGCAGTAAATCGCGCCACGTACACACGTCGGGGTAGCCGTTGGTGCCGGGTGGTATGGCCGTTCGTTGTTTCAGATCAGCCGGAAAGTGGGCCGATGAATAAGCATTGGCGTTGGCGGGGTCGGTGAAGGAATTGGCCGGGTCAGCCGCCACGGGCGGGAACACCCCGTTGCCATCGCGCCGGATGCCGTGACCGCCCGCGTAGCTGCCATAATAGTTGCTGGCCGGCGTGAAGCCGCAATCGGCCCCTTTTTTGTCCAACATCACCACAAAAGCATATCGTTTGCCGGGTTTGAGCACTACCGGTTTGTCGGTCGGCAACTCGAAACGCAGCAATTTCCCTTCCAGATTGGGGTGGTTGGGCGGCACGGCTACCGTATCATGGGCGAAGCCAAAAGCCGTCTTGCCCGGAGAAACCGCGCCCGAAAACACGGCTAATGAGGTGTAGGTCTCGCCCGTGAAAAAATCGTCGCGGTGGTGGGCAATCGAATCCGCCGGTCGGTCGTGTAGAAACCCGTGGGAGACCTCGGTGGCTTTGCCCGTCCCGTTGTCGTTCAGTACCGGTTCGCCCGCCACGACAAATAGCTGAATGGGAACCCTCTTTTTGTAGGTGTTGGGCCGCGCGACATTGGTGCCGTAGGCCGTCGATACAACAATGGCCGTGAGCGTTTTGGGCGTTTTTCCGTCGAACAGAAACGTTTGTCCCAGATCGCGGTCGCGCTTGATGTAGGGTATCTCCCGACCGTCGGCGGTGAAGTAGCCCCAGCTTTCGGCCCGGTACGGCGATGTCCCCGACCACTTATGGATGTCTTCATCGCCGAAAGCAATGGACGTATTTCCCGTCCCCTTGTCGAGGCTCGCGTAGGACGCCACAACGTTGCGGGTGGGCACCTCCCGAATCAGCGACAGCCGCAATCCTGGCGTTTGGCCGTGACTGCCCGGTGCCGACAGCAAAGCACTTGCTACCAACAGAAAGCCGATGGCCTGTTTTTGGTTTTTTATACTCATACTATTGGTGGTCAATACGTTGGATTCTGGTCCAGATTAGGATTCAGGTCTAATTCGCGGGTGGGGATGGGCCACAGAATCCGGTCGCGGCTGGCTTCGGTCAGGTTCGGCACGGTGCCCATGGCTTTGTTCCAGCGGATGAGGTCATACCAGCGGTGCGGCTCGAACGCTAATTCCAGAAACCGCTCGTTTTCGATGGTTAATTCAACCGTCTCTTTTGTGGTGGCGGTGGTAGCTGCTAAGCCCGCCCGCGTCCGAATCTGATTCAGAAACGGGATGGCTTCGACCGTGCGGCTGAGTTCGTTCAGGTACTTGGCCCGCAGCGGGATAATGTCGGCCAACCGCAGATAAACGAGGTTGTTGGCCTGCACGCCCCGGCTGCTAACCCCGGAGCGGCCGTTTCGTACTTGCGGATGTAGGCATTGTTGTTAAACGTGCCCGGACTGACCGGCGCACGCAGGTCGCCGGTGCTGGCAGCAAAGGCCGTGATAATTTTAGGATGGGGCCGCAGCCCGAAGGCCGACCCGGTGTACTGCACCGTCTCGGCGTCCATGTCCTGCCCTTCGGTAGCCCGGCTGGGCCGGAACGACATCTCAAAAATCGTTTCGCTCGTGTTTTGTGCCCCCACCGCGAAGAGGGTGCCAAAGGCATTGCCCGCCACCAATCGGTACTGTGCATCGCCCATAATCTCCTCATATTCAGCTAATGCCAGCGCGTAGTTGGGCTGTGGCTGTTGCAGACACACCTTCGCTAACCACGCCCGCGCGGAGCCTTTGGCGGGCCGGGCGCGGTTGTTGTTGGGGTGGGTGGCGGGCAGCAGTCTTTCGGCTTCCAGCAGGTCTTTCACGATCTGGGCATAAACCTCCGTTACGTTGCTGCGTTTGAGGTTAAAATCCTGATCGGCTGACTTTGAGGGTTGCAGCGGCAGTGGAATCCTCCCGCACAGGCGGGTGAGTTGAAAAAAGGCCCAGCCCCGGATGAAGTACGCTTCGCCCAGCACCCGGTCTTTGTTCAGGGCCGGGTCGGTGATTCTGGGCACGTTGTCGAGCACGTCGTTGGCGGCATGAACGGCAAAATACACCTCGCGCCAGTGATCGAGCACGTTGCCATGTACGGGCGTGGCCGTAAAGGCTTCGTGGCGCGTGAAGTTACCCCCGCTGTTGGCCCGGCTGTCGTCGGACAGCACCAGCGGCACGGTCACAAAGTTCTGGGTCATCGAGTTTTGCATGTAATCGTAGGCCGATACCAATCCCGCTTCGGCATCGCCCGCCGACCGCCAGAAATTGGTGGCCACAATCGCGCTGGGGGAGTCAGTTCCAGCACATCGCCACAACCCGATAGGCCCAGAATGGCGGCAGAAAGAGCAATTCTATAAGTCGTTTTCATGAGTTTGTTCAGGGTTAAAAACCAACACTTACACCAAACGTAACCACCCGCGCCTGGGGCTGAGTCAGGTAATCGACCCCCAGACTCGGAATGCGGCCCCCGCCGGTGTTCTGACTTTCGGGGTCGAAACCGGTGTAATTGGTGCGTGTAATCAGGTTTTGGCCGCTTACGTACAGCCGGGCGTTGGTCAGTGCAATTCGCCTGATAAGCGGCTGCGGCAGGTTATAGCTGAGGGTGATGTTGCGAAACCGCAGAAACGAGCCGTCTTCCAGATACCGGTCCGACACGTCGGTGGGGGCGGCCCCGCTGAGCGAGTTGGAGCTGTAAAGGGCTATGAGCAGCCATGACGGGAAAGATACTATTTTGGTGTCGTAAGTGACGTGTGATAAAAACCTGTTTGGGAGTCGTTCCCCGGCGAGACAGAATCACGATAAATCACCAGACAGATTTCGATCAATCGGTTGGCTAATTGACGTTGTATAGAATTATTGATGGTGCCGGGTTTCTTTGGTAAAATTTCGTGCTGTATTATTGGCAGACAAGCCATTATAGCGGCAACTGTTTATACCGGCCTTGCCCGGTGGCTGCTCACATTTAACGGACTCTCTGTATCATGCTCAAATTTCTTTACCTATTGACCTTACTGCTGTTTTTCGGCGGCTGCCTGACCGGAGCGCGGGCGCAATCGGGCGCAACTTCAGTCATCCCGTCGCCCAAAGAGCATTTCGGCTTTGCCATTGGCGACGATTATCAACTCGCTACCTACACCCAGACCGAAGCGTATTTTAAAAAGGTAGCGGCTGCTTCCGACCGGGCGAAATTGGTGGACATTGGTTTGACTGAAGAAGGTCGTCATCAGTACATGCTGATCGTGTCGTCGCCGGAGAACCTCAAAAAATTAGATCGCTACAAGCAAATCTCGCAGCAACTTGCCCGCGCCGAAGGACTCACCGACGAGCAGGCCCGCGCCTTAGCGCAGGAGGGCCGTGCCGTAGTCTGGATCGACGGGGGGCTGCACGCCACCGAAACCGTCGGGACGCACCAGTTGATCGAGACGATCTGGCAGTTGGTGAGCCGTAGCGACCCCGAAACCATGCGTATTCTCAATGAGGACATCATTCTGCTCACTCACGCCAACCCCGACGGGCAGGAAATTGTGACGAACTGGTACATGCGCAACCCCAAACCCGACAAACGCTCATTAGATAACCTGCCGGTGCTGTACCAGAAGTACGTCGGGCACGACAACAACCGCGATTTTTTCATGATGAACATGAAGGAGACCCGGAATATCGGCCGTCAGTTGTTTGTCGAGTGGATTCCGCAGATCATGTACAACCATCATCAGCGCGGCCCGGCGGGGTCGGTGGTGGCGGGGCCGCCCTACCGCGACCCGTTCAATTACGTATTCGATCCGCTGATGGTGACGGGTCTCGATGCGCTGGGAGCCGCGATGATCAACCGGCTCAACGCCGAAAATAAGCCCGGCTTCACCCGGCTCGGCGGCTCGGTGTTTTCGACCTGGTACAACGGCGGGCTGCGCACGACCACCCACTTCCACAATATGATCGGGTTGCTGACCGAAATCGTGGGCGGACCAACCCCCGAAGATATTCCGTTGGTGCCAAGCCGGTTGATTCCCAACGGCAACACGCCCAACCCGATTACGCCCCAAAAATGGTACTTTAAGCAATCCATCGACTACTCACTATCGCTGAACTACGCCGTGCTGGGCTACGCGGCCCGCTACCGCGACGAGATGCTGTTCAATATTTACCGGATGGGCAAAAACTCCATCGAGCGGGGCAGCAAAGACCATTGGGCACTGTCGCCCAAACGAATCGACGCCATCAACGAAGCCTTTAAAAACGACCCTAAAAAGCCCGTATCCACGTCGGCCAACGCGGGATTAGCGCAGTACGGTTTGCTGCCGAAGGGCGGGGGGATGCCAGTCAAGTACTATGACACGATCATGAAAGCCCCGGTCCTGCGCGACCCACGGGGCTTCATCATCTCCGCCGATCAGCCCGATTTCGCCACGGCCGTCAAGTTCGTCAACGCGCTGATTCGCACGGGTATTCAGATTCAGCAGGCCACTGCCGATTTCACGGTTGCCGGTAAGAAGTACCGCGCCGGGTCATACGTCGTCAAAACCGATCAGGCGTTCCGGCCGCACCTGCTGGACATGTTCGAAGCCCAGGATCACCCCAACGATTTTCAGTATCCGGGTGGCCCGCCCGTTCGCCCCTACGACGCGGCTGGCTGGACATTGGCGTATTTGATGAACGTCCGGTTCGACCGGGTGCTGGACGGTTTCGACGGTCCGTTTAAAAAGTTGCCATATGGCGAGCTCCAGTCGCCGGAGGGTCATATCGCCGGGGTAGAGAGTGCGGGCTACCTGCTCAGCGCAAAGGCAAACAATTCGTTCATTGCCGTCAATGACCTGCTGGCGTCGGGCGTGGAGGTGTACCGGCTTCCCGGCGGGTTGGGGGCGAAGTCGGCGGTGGAAGCCGGTGTATCCGCACCGGGCGTATCCACGCCGGGTGCGTTCTTCATTCCGGCTTCTGCTAAGGCAAAGTCGGTGCTCGATAAGTCAGTTAAAGACCTCGGTCTGAACGTAACGGGTGTGGCCAAACGCCCGACAACCTCATTGGTAAAAGTGTTGCCGATGCGCATTGCCCTGCTCGATACGTATGGTGGGTCGATGCCATCGGGTTGGGTACGCTGGCTGATGGAGCAGTACCATTTTCCGATGACCGTCATCTATCCGTCGGACATTGACGCGGGTGATCTGCGCAAAAAATACGACGTGATTGTCTTCGTAACCCGGACCATTCCGCCCGTTTCGGGTGGGGATACCGATGCGCTCCGTGACCTCGAACGCGAGCCGAAAGAGGAAGATACGCCCGCCGAGTACCGCCCCCGATTAGCTAAAATCACCGCAGCAAAGTCGATTCCGCCCATCAGGGCTTTTCTGGAAGCGGGTGGAACGGCGGTTGCGATTGGCTCCGGCACCAACTTAGCCTATCACCTGAAATTGCCCGTAAAAAATGCCCTCACCGAAATGACGAGCAGCGGGCAGGAGAAGCCCCTCCCCGGCGAGAAATATTACGTTCCGGGGAGTGTGCTGCGGGTCGGGTTGGATTCGACCCAAGCCGCTACCTACGG
>JAYTAC010000321.1:0-1545 GCA_043737755.1 Spirosoma sp. | reverse complement strand
ACGCTCAACGCCATTGCTCCGGGCGAGAAAGTGACAATGGCTGCACGAGTTACCGCACCAGTTAATCACGATCATTCGGCGATGATGGCGACGGCTTCGACCAAAGCCGCTCCCGGTGCGACAAAGAGCAAGGTGAGTAGAGTGGCCGTTACCATCGCCAAAAGCAGCAAACGCATCGTTGAGCAGCCCACCGACTGGAGCAACGGTCCCGATCAAACCGTGACCATTGGCACCAGGCCGGGCCTGAAATTCGATACGGAGAAAGTGGAAGTAAAAGCGGGCAGTCGCGTCAAAATTGTGTTCAACAACAACGACGATATGCTGCACAACTTCGTAATTGTGAAGCCCGGCATGGCAAACCCCGTTGGCGACCTGGCCCTGCGCCTGAACCTCAACGGCCCCAAACTGAACTACGTCCCCAACTCGCCGAACGTGCTGCATCATACGAACATTC
Source organism: Spirosoma sp. (assembly GCA_043737755.1). Classification (GTDB taxonomy): domain Bacteria; phylum Bacteroidota; class Bacteroidia; order Cytophagales; family Spirosomataceae; genus Spirosoma. The sequence goes on along the minus strand of JAYTAC010000321.1, from coordinate 1,091 downwards.
TGCAACCCGAAAGTGCCGAAACCATCTATTTCACCGCCCCCACCGAACCGGGCGATTACCAGTACGTTTGCACGTTCCCCGGCCACTCCTCACTCATGCAGGGGACACTGAAAGTAGTGAAGTAAGAGCAAGTGTTGTTTGAACTGTACCTGAAAGTAGCTACGTTTGTAATTACAACGTAGCTACTTTTTTTATGCAGTTAGCCATTGTTTCCATCGGCAATTCCAAAGGCATCCGCATTCCAAAAGCCATTTTGGATAAATACCAGATTAAAGATTCGGTTGAGGTCGAAATGCGCGACGACGCCCTTGTGCTTAGACCCGTTCATCATCCCCGCGAAGGCTGGGACGAAGCGTTTCAACAGGCGATTGCAGCCGGGGACCTGCCCGAGGGCGAACTGCTCGGTGAATTCTCTAACGATTTCGACAAGAACGAATGGACATGGTCGTAAATCGATTTGAGGTTTGGTATGTAAATTTGGAGCCTACTGTTGGCAGCGAGATCAGTAAAGTTCGCCCCTGCCTGATCATCTCCCCCAACAACACTAATCAGTTTTTAAACACGGTGACTGTGGCGGCATTGACCAGTACACGGAAACGTTTCCCAACCCGAGTCGACTGCTTTTTCGACAGCCGGGAAGGGCAGGTAGCCTTAGACCAAATTCGGTCGGTCGATAAACGACGGCTACTCAACCGAGCCGGTGAACTCGATGAATTTACAGCAAAAGAAGTATGCCAAAAACTACAGCAACTTTTCTCCTATTAACCACGAAGGCCATTTCGGCAAGAAAAGGTCTGCTGATTGTCCTCATAGCGATGATGACATTGACCGCCCACGCCCAGCGGCAGCGGGCCGACACGGGCTACTACCGAACGGCACCCATCCCGGCGCACCTGATGCCCGTGGAGCGGGCGGCTGGCTCATCGTCGCTGGGGAGCGTGTATTTCTACGGCGGCAAGAAACTATCATCGCCCTACTCGCTGGAGGTGCCGTTCTATGAACTCGCCGACCCAACCGTTACGCACCATTTCCAGACGTTCCGAACCATGACCACGCTGAGCCGATTGGTCGGGCTGGCTCCGTTAGCGTAC
>JAYTAC010000320.1:0-1548 GCA_043737755.1 Spirosoma sp. | reverse complement strand
GTTGTATTATTCTAATAATTTTAACTTGTTGGACTATGGGTTTTTCGAGGGCTATTTATCCGCTTCATAATACAATTTCCCAAAATCGGTCGGTTGGTCAGGTTGCCAATTTGCCCCGCCAGCGCAGGCTGTTCCGGTTCAGTTCGCGCAGCAGCGAGTCGCCGTCGCGCTCAATTTCGGCGGCTAATTCAACGGCCCGCTCGAGCTGCTCATCGGACAACTGTCGGTAGGCCGGTCCTTTACCCGTGAGTTTAGTGCGCCACCCATCACCCACCACATTGTCCAGTACGATGCGCTGAACGCAGTGATCGGCCGTGACAATCCAGCCCTCGCGTCGGGCGCGGGCGGGCAGCACCTCACGGGTGAGGTGGAGATAGGCACCAAGCATTTCAGCGCGGGTCATGGTATTATGGTAGCTGGTTCGCCCTCACATCAGGATATTGTTCACGGCCTGAACGCGGTTGGGCAGTTCGGTTTCGCCGAGCATGTCGCGCAGGTCGATTTCGATGTTGCGGCAAATGGCCGTCATCGGTACGTCGTTGATGCTGTTCTCAAAGGGGTTCTCGCTGGTGTCGCCCACCACCTCCATCGTGTTGAATACCCACGCGATAACGGTGAAGAACGGGACCGTCAGCCAGACGTGCCAGTCGCTCATTTTGGCCATTTCGGTGAGCAGACCAAACGGCAGCACGCCGATGAACAGCCAGACGAACACGTAGCTGAAAAAAGCGTATTGACGCGGAAACGGGAACGACTTGATGCGTTCGCAGGCTCCCTGCTGGTTGTAAAACTCGGCCAGCATCCGCTCCATCTCGACGTGGTAGTATTCGGGGAGGTAATTGCCGTCGCGCAGTTGCCGGAGTTGGGCCGACTGCCAGCGCATCAGCATCGTGGCCGGATTGGGGTGCTCGATGAGTTGCTCAATCTCGGCATCCGATAAAAAGCGGCTCAGTTCTTTGTCCAAACTGCACTGCCGGAACTGCTGAATGCGTTCGACAACGTCGCGGGCCGGATCGCGGTGCAGTTCCCAGACGGGCTTCCGCCGAAGCTGCACCCGCAGGGCCGTCAGAAAGGCCAAGTGCCGATATAGCAACTCCCGGCGAATCTGCTGCAAACCGGCTTCGGGCAGCGGGTCGGGGGCGTCGCGGTTGGTTATATAGTCCAGCACCATGATCGTCCACGACCGGCTGGCGTTGGTGAGGCTGCCCCAGATTCGGCGGGCCTCCCAAAGCCGGTCGTAGGACGAGTTGCTTTTGAAGCCCACATAAAACGCAACGGCCGTGCCAATGGTGGCCACGGGCACGAACGGAATGGCCAAAAACGTCCAGCCAGCCACGGAGTAGAGCAGGCAGATCATTGTGGAGTAGCTTAAAAAGATCAGCAGAGAACGACGGGCAAACGAGAAAACGACGGACAACGGGATGCGTTTGGTAGTGAACATACGGGCCGGGGAAGCGGGGTGAAGGGCGACTATACGCCCCGGTAAACGCACAAACTAATGAGTTTGTTGACCTGCACAACCCCGCGATGCCCGATTCGATGAGATGA
>JAYTAC010000319.1:0-9893 GCA_043737755.1 Spirosoma sp. | reverse complement strand
TGGACACCGTCACCGAATCGGCGTTGGCCATTGCAATGGCGCAAGAGGGCGGCATCGGCATCATCCACAAGAACATGAGCGTGGAAGACCAGGCCGATCAGGTTCGCCGGGTCAAACGCTCGGAGAGCGGGATGATCATCGACCCCATCACGCTGCTCGAAACCGCCACCCTCGCCGACGCGCTCAAAATCATGCGCGAGTTCAAAATCGGTGGTATCCCGGTCGTAGACGAAACCAACAAACTCGTCGGCATCCTCACCAACCGCGACCTGCGCTTCCAGAACGACCTGTCCCAGCCCGTAACGGGCATCATGACCCGCAACAACCTCATCACAGCGCGCGAAGGATTGACGCTCGAGGAAGCCGAGAGCATTTTGCAACAGTACCGCATCGAAAAACTACCCATCGTCAACAATGATTATCAATTGGTCGGGCTGATTACGTACAAAGACATTCTGAAGAAAAAGAGCCACCCCAACGCCTGCAAAGACGAATTAGGGCGGCTGCGGGTAGGGGCGGCCGTGGGTGTGACGCCCGACCTGAACCGGCGCATCGAAGCATTGGTAAAAGCGGGCGTCGACGTCATCAGCGTCGATACGGCGCACGGCCACTCGAAGGGCGTGATCGACGCGGTGCGGGGCATCAAAACACGGTTTCCCAACCTACAGGTTATTGCCGGTAATGTAGCGACGGGCGAGGGAGCCAAAGCACTCGCCGACGCCGGGGCCGATGCCGTAAAGGTAGGCGTGGGGCCGGGCAGTATTTGCACCACCCGCATCATTGCCGGTATCGGAATGCCGCAGCTAACGGCTGTCTACGAATCGGCCAAAGCATTGCAGGGCACGGGCGTACCGATCATTGCCGACGGCGGTATCCGTTTCTCGGGCGATATCACCAAAGCTCTCGCGGGCGGGGCCAGCACGGTGATGATTGGCTCGCTGCTCGCCGGAACCGAAGAAGCACCCGGCGAAGTGGTGCTTTATGAAGGTCGCCGGTTCAAAACGTACCGGGGTATGGGATCGGTGGAAGCGATGGAAGACGGCTCCAAAGACCGTTATTTTCAGGACGCCGAGGACGACATTAAGAAACTCGTGCCGGAGGGCATTGTAGGCCGCGTTCCCATCAAAGGCAAAGTTTCGGAAATCGTTTACCAGATGGTTGGCGGCCTGAAAGCGGGCATGGGTTACTGCGGGGCCATCGACATCCCGGCATTACAGCAAGCCAAATTCGTGAAGATTACCTCCGCCGGGGTGCGCGAAAGCCACCCCCACGACATCCAGATTCAGAAGGAAGCCCCAAACTATTCGGTGCGATAACGCAAACGGTATCGCGGACGGTCGGCTGTCCGCGATACCGTTCAGGGTTAGCTCAGAATTCGGTGGTACAGCGCGATGTGTTCGGTGGTAAACTTGTCCCACGAGAACAATTTTGCCCGCTGCAACGCCCTCACTGACAGGTCGGCCCGCATGGATGCAGAATTCGTTACCGTGATGATAGCCTGACAGAGCGCATCGGCATCGGTCGGGGGGACGCTGATGCCCGCGTCGCCGACCACCTCACGCAGGGATGAGATGTTGGACGTGATCACTGGCAGGCCACACTGCATGGCCTCCAAAGGTGGCAGTCCGAAGCCTTCGTACAGCGATGGATACACGAAACCCAGCGCCCCCGAATACAGCGGTGCCAACTGCGCATCGGGCACGAAACCCGTCACCACAATGCGCGAACGCAGCCCGGCGTCGTGCGCCAGTTCGGTCATGATGGTATCGAACTTCCACCCTTTGGTCCCGACCAGCACCAATTTTACGTCGGCGGGAATGTCGCCACTCCGGGCCACCTGCAAAAGGCACCGAATCAGGTGGTCGATGTTCTTGCGCGGCTCAAACGTGGCTAAGCTGAGCAGATACGGTGAATCGCCGAGATTGTACTGATTTCGGGTCGCCTGCACGACTGACTGGTCCGTAACCGGGTAAAAAAGCGTTGGCGACGCAGCTAAGTGAATCGGTGTTACACGGACCGGATCAATGCGAGTGTGATTACAGATATCGGCCTTGGTCGCTTCCGATGTTGCAACAATCTGAGCGTCAGCGGGCAGCGTCTCCAGCACGCGCCGAACGGTACTGTCTCCTGTGGGAAACCATTCGGGATGAAAAACCGGAATCAAATCGTGAATCATTTGAACGGTATGCACCGCCCGATTTTTACCGACTGCTTCGGGAATGGGATAAAACGGCGAATGGTAGACGCTGCCGGTGGGCCACTGGCGCGTGTCGAACCGGGATTCTTCAGCCCGCACGGCTTTCTTCACCCGGTACAATCCCTCCCGGATGACCTTCGTCGGCAGGCTGTCGACGGCAAACGAACTTAGCAGCGCGTTTTCCAGACCTGCCCGTCGTTGTTCGGCCGGTCGGTTCACAAAGGCTGGTCCCGCATCGCCAAGCAGTGCACGGGCGTAGCGCATCGTTTCGGACAGGTGCGTCGAAGCAGCTAATGACAGCGTTACCTCCCCGGTATTCCACAAGCCCGTCATCAGTTGTTCGGTCACCCGGCCGACGCCCGTTTGGGCCTGCCGGTGGTAGAAACCGATGCCCAGCACAGTAGCGTCAAGAATTATGTTCACGAATCGTCTCGTAAATCATCACCTGGTTCGAGGCCACTTTAGAGAATCCCCGCACGTCGTCGCCCGTCCAGGCATTGTTCATCTCGCCGTAGGAGCCAAACGTTGCCGACATCAGGTCGTGATCCGACTCGATGCCCAGCACCTGAAAGCGGTAGGGAGCCAGCAGCACGTGAACCTTGCCCGACACGTGGCTCTGCGTGTCGGCCAAAAACGTTTCGATGTTGCGCATGACCGGGTCCATAAACTGCCCTTCGTGGAGCATGGTGCCATACCAGTTGGCCAATTGATCTTTCCAGTACAACTGCCATTTGGCCAATACGTGCTTTTCGAGCGTGTGGTGTGCTTTGATCAGAATCAGGGGGGCCGGTGCCTCGAAACCCACCCGGCCTTTGATACCGATAATTGTATCGCCTACGTGAATGTCGCGGCCAATACCAAATGGACCGGCGAGTTCCGTCAGCCGACGGATGGCATCGACGGGATCAGCATACTGTTCGTCGCCGATGCCCTTTATTTCGCCGTGTTCAAAGGTGAGCGTGATGGTTTCCGGCTCGGATTTCGTCACCTGCGTTGGCCAGGCTGATTCGGGCAGAAACTGATCAGAGGTGAGCGTTTCGCGCCCGCCGACCGACGTGCCCCACAAGCCTTTGTTGATGGAGTAAGCCGCTTTGTGCCACTCCTGTTCCACGCCCTTCGCTTTGAGGTATTCGATTTCGGCATCGCGCGCGAGTTTCAGGTCGCGGATGGGGGTAATGATTTCGGCGTCGGGCGCGATGATCCGAAACGCCATGTCGAATCGCACCTGATCGTTGCCCGCGCCGGTACTGCCGTGCGCAATGGCCGACGCACCGATTTCGCGGGCGTATTCAGCGGCAGCGATGGCCTGAAAAATGCGTTCGGCACTCACGCAGAGTGGATACGTGTTGTTTTTTAGCACGTTGCCGAACACCAAAAACTTCAGGCACTGCCGGTAATAGTCGTCCGTTTTCGAAACTGTCACGTGCGATTTCACGCCGAGCGAATAAGCCCGTTCTTCGATGGCAGTCAGTTCGGCATCCGAAAAGCCGCCCGTATCGACCAGCACCGAATACACGTCCATGCCGCGATCTTCGGACAAGTATTTAACGCAGAAGGAGGTATCGAGACCTCCACTGAAGGCAAGCACTACTTTTTGAGACATTGGCTGACAGGCATCAACCGGCTTGAGTTATTGTCCGGCGTGGGATGATTTTGAGGAGACAAATATCGGGCATGTTCACGTAAATTACGCGGATGAATTACCCGCCGTACCCGTTTGAGTCGTTACCCGATGGTTTAATATACGCTTTTGAAAGCCGGAGCAATGAGCGAACCATACAGAAATATGTCATTTTTACGCCCATCAATAGCCGATGTTACAACCTCGCTCTTGTCGACTTAGAAGAAGATGGTCAACTCAGCGATACCAGTATAAGCAACAATGACGATTTAGAACGAGTCCTTTCGACGGTTATCCAAATTATTCTTACGTTTTTCAACCACAATCCTGACTGTGAGCTGTCGTTTGCCGGGAGTACGCCCGAGCGAACCCGATTGTACCGAATTGTCATTAACAAGTACATCGACAATTTTTCGAGCTATTTATCTGTAGAGGGCATATCACCTGAACAACATCGGGAAACGTTCAAGCCGAACAGACCTTACGTAAGTTTTGTACCATCTTTATCTTGATTAACTGAACCGACTCATGGCAACTGCAATCAAAACAAATAGGACCATTGAGGAGAACCTGAAAGACCCTGAATTCGTCAGAATGCTTCGCGAGCACCCCATCATCAGGAACAAAGTTGAGCGGGCTAAAAAGAGTTTAGCGGCTGTAAAAGCGGCAGAACACCCGAAGGCACAGGACAAGTGATACCCAGCATTTGGTATCGCTGCGCAATTTGGCTTACTCCCTCTACAACAGCACCAGCAAACTTCCCGGCAGCACCCGCACCTCGGCCCGGCCGGACAATAGCGTCAGCGGTTCACCGTCGGCATGAATTAGCAGCGGGCCGTTGGATTGCACCGTGGCGCGGGTGATGGACCGGCCCTGCCAGTAGGGCGACCAGTCGATGCTTTTGTTGAACAACCGCCACGCCAGCACTCCACCCGCCTGCATGGGAAACGGCCGCATTTCGCACTGCTCCAGACGCCCGTCGGCAATGTTGGCCGACGGAGCCATCCAAACGTTGTTGCCAAACTGCCCCGCATTGGCAAACGTCAGCGAAAATAACTCTTTCTCCATTTTCCCGTCCATCACAAACCGCTCCGGCCGGTATGCCCAGAACGCCCGTAGTGCGGTGCGAATATAAATCGGCAGGCCGCGCACGGGTTGCCGCGCGAAGGCGTGGGCTACGTAGGCTTCAAAGCCCAGCCCGGCCGTGCAGAAAAATGGATGTTCGTTGATTTCAGCACTGTCGATCACCACCGGCCGACCATTGAGAGCACGTTCGATGGCGTTGGCCGGATTCAGCGGGATGCCCAGATGCCGCGCCAGACCGTTGCCCGACCCAATGGGCACAATGCCCAGTGCCGTTGCCGACCGCCGGAGTGCCCGCGCCGTTTCGTTGATGGTGCCGTCGCCCCCAATGGCCAGCACCCGACTCGCGCTCTGCTCAACGGCGGCAATGGCTAACTCAGTAGCATGACCGGGATGGGTTGTCAGAACGGCTTCGGCAGCATATCCCAGCGCGTCGGCCCGGCGCAGAAACAGGTCGCGCAACCGGGCTTTCTGCGATGCGGACGTGGTGCCCGACAGTGGGTTGATAATGGCCAGAACGGTCGAACGTGCAGTCACTCAGGAAAAGAAAATAAACAGAATGATGATGAAGACAACGATGAACACGTAGTACCAGCCATCCGAAAAGATGTACGGTTTGTACTCGTCGTAAAATTTGCGGATTGGGTTCATACAATTTGTGTTGGCGAAACCCTGCCAGTGGGCATAGCCCTTGGTGGTGGTTGAGGAATAATTACTTGCTACTAACGGCTTCGCGCAGTATATCAACGCCATCCGTGCAGGTAGTGGTTGAGAAGTAATTACTTGCTACTATCGCTCAACCACTACCAGGGTCTTCGACCACTGGCAGGGTTTCGATGTTGTTCTACGACGCCTGCCCGCCATTCACGGCCAGAACGTGTCCATTGACAAACGAGGCTTCGTCGGAGGCCAAGTACAGGTAGGCGTAGGCAATGTCGGCCGGTTCGCCGATGCGCCGGGTCGGGATGGTGGCGATGGCTTGGTTTTTTACGTCGTCGGGCATGGCATCGGTCATGGGTGTTCGGATGTAGCCCGGTGCTACGGCGTTGGCCGTGATGCCCTTGGGTCCCAATTCTTTCGCCCACGAACGGACCATGCCGATGATGCCCGCTTTGGCGGCTGCGTAGTTCGTTTGTCCGAATGCGCCATGCACACCCACGATGGACGACGTGCAGATGATGCGCCCGTATTTCTGCTCGACCATATACGGCGCAATGACTTTAGTGCAGTTGAAAACACCCGTCAGGTTCACGTCGATGACCTGCTGCCACTCGCCGAACGACATTTTGAGCAGGGTTTTGTCGCGGGTGATGCCCGCGTTGTTCACCAAGATGTCGATGCGGCCGTGGCGGTCGTGGATGTCGCGGGCTGCGGCTTCGATGGCGGGCACGTCGGTGGTGCTGATGTTCATGAACTCGCACCGGAATCCTTGGTCGCGCAGTGCCTGGGCGGTGGTTTCGCCTTCGGCGAGTAAATCCCAGATGATGACGGTGGCTCCTTCGCGGCAGAATACCTCGGCGGCACCCTGCCCGATACCCCGCGCAGCTCCGGTGATGATGGCGACTTTGTTTTGTAGTCTCATAACTTTATTACGGCTTTGCCCACCACCCGGCGTTCCGTCAAATCGCGGAGGGCGTCGGGTGCTTCGGCCAGCGTATATAGTTTGTGAATGTGTTGGTTGAGCCGACCCGACGCAATCCACGCCAGAATCTGCCCGAAGTTCTGCTTACTCGTTTCGGGTTCGCGCTGGGCAAAGGCACCCCAAAACACGCCCACGATGGACGCGCCTTTGAGCAGGGCTAAGTTGAGCGGGATACTGGGAATTTCACCGGCCGCAAACCCGACTACCAAATACCGGCCCTTCCAGGCCAGCGACCGAATGGCGGGTTCAGCGTAGCGGTCGCCCACGGGATCGTAGACGACGTCGACGCCTTTGCCGCCGGTCAGTTCTTTAATCCGGTCGCGGAGGTTTTCGGTGGTGTAGTTGATGGTTTCGGCGGCTCCCACTGTGCGACAGACAGCTAATCTCTCGTCGGTCGATGCGGCTGCAATGACCCGTGCGCCCATCAGAACGCCCAACTGCACGGCCGCCAATCCCACGCCCCCGGCCGCGCCGAGCACCAACAGCGTTTCCTCCGGTTGTAGGTTAGCCCGGTCCTTCAGCGCGTGGTGTGATGTCCCGTATGTGTACATCGTGGATGCGGCTGTTACGAAGTCCATTTCGTCCGGCATGGGCAGCGTCGTAGCCGCGCTGGCAACAACTTCCTCGGCAAACCCACCGTGGCCGGTCATCGAAAACACACGCTCGCCCACATTCAGGTGACTAACGCCCTCCCCCACTTCGGTGATCATCCCCGACACCTCGCCACCGGGCGAAAACGGCAGGGGCGGCTTGAACTGGTATTTTCCTTCGATGATGAGCGTGTCGGGAAAATTGACGCCACAGGCTTCGACCCGGATAACGACCTGCCCGTTGCCCGCTCTCAGGCTGGGTACGTCGGTCAGGACGAGTTGGTCGGGTGGCCCGAATTGCTGACAGATAATAGCCTTCATAAAACGGTTGGGTTCACTCACAAACCTACCACTATTGCCGTAGTTTTACCAAAAAACCGATTCGTGCCCATGAAACGATACCTCTCCCTGCTCCTTCTTACTCTGCTCTCATTGCCCGCCTTCAACCAGCCGATAGCCGCCGACCGCCGGGCCATACTACTCATTCTCAAACGCCAGACCACCGACTGGAACGCCGGACACGTTGACAAGTTTATGAACGGTTATTGGCCCTCTGACTCACTCACCTTTGTGGGCAAAACCGGCATTACCTACGGCTACCAGCCCACGTTGGCGAATTACAAAAAACGCTATCCAGACCAGGCGTCGATGGGAACGCTGAAATTCGACATTCTTCAGATGGATTTTCCGTCCCCGAACGTGGCTCACGTTATTGGCCGATGGCACCTGACCCGGCCCAAAATTGGCGATGCCGGGGGCCATTTCACGCTGCTGTGGCGCAAGATCAAAAAACGTTGGGTCATCGTGAGCGACCACTCCAGCTAATCAGTGAACAGTGATCATCGCTGCATATTGATAACTGGTCACTGACTAACTATTCACTGGTTACTGTTCACTGATAACTGAGAGGGTTCTTTCGCCGACAGTCGGTCGCGGAGTTCGGTAACGGGCTTCTCGAAATACTTGAACAGCAGCGTCGACAGTATCAGCACGAGCGTCCAGAACAAACCTACTTTCAGCCAGCCGGTTGCGAATGACGTGGTTGGAATACGCTCGATAACGGTCATCATGATAGGCGTCAGGTTGAGCAGATACATCGAATACGAAATCAGGCTGACATGCGTAATGGCCCGCGCAACGCCGAACCGCGCCCAGATTCCCGAAGCCGTCCGCCAGCCGTCCATATACGGCATCAGCAGTGTCATACTCAGGCCGATGAGCAAAAAATAAACGGTGCGTTTGTAGAAAATGTAAGCAGAATGTAACCCTGTGTCCACGTACACGTGCAGCATAATCACCGACGCCGAGAGTGCAATCAGTCCGGTACATACCAGCCCGAGCACGAACAGCCGTCTGCGGAGCGCGTTGTTGGTCCATTGCACGGGAAAATAGTGCTTCAGGTAAGCCGCCAACACGCCGTAACTGATGGCGTCAAGGCGCGTGATGACGATACCCCGGTAGCCGAGTTCACCAGCCGAAATGGGCACCTGCAACGCCATGACAAGCCGAAACGCATTGGAACCAACGATAACGAGCAGGATCATAGCCAGCGCAATGCGCCGACGCGGCCAGCGGTTTGATAACAGCGCGTGTAATCCCCAAAGTACCAATGGCAGGGTGATGTATGACCACTCTTCGATGGCTAAACTCCACGTTTCGGGAAAGAAGCCAATCAACTCGTCGCTGAAATTTTGCAGGAAAAGGAAGTAGGTAATCAGCGTTTGTTTGGGCGGCAGGGTGTGATGCAGGCCGCTTCGCCACGCCCGCAGCAACGCCGTCACAATCAGGCCCGTCAGCACGAGGTAGTAAGCGGGCAGGGTGCGAAACCATCGGCGCGTCCAGAAATTGAGCAGCAGGTCTCGGTCGAAGCCGCCGTTCTTTTCGTAAGACCGGATCAGAATACCCCCGATCAGGAAGCCGCTCAGCACAAAAAACAACTCGACGCCGTCGGGCAGCAGGTGATGCCAGAAAGCCCCGTTGTAATAGTCTTTCAGGGCAATAGTCGCGTGTGCATCAACGACGATCAGGATGGCAGCGGCCCGCATCACGTCCAGCCCAAACACGCGTTTGTTGTGCAGCGTACCCAACGAAAACAGATTTCTACCCATACGTGAAGCCAATCGACCGCAAAACTACGCGCAATCACCCAAACTTGTCCGGGAACATAGGCAGCGGGATACTGAGCACTGAATAATGAACCGGGACATTCCGAACTTCACCGACTTTTACCTTATCATTCATCACTCCCAATGACTGACTTTGCTCTCGACGCCATTCACCGCTACGCTTTCCGGTTTTCGCAGGCCGATGTTGCAGATTTTGCCCGCGTAACGGGCGACAATAACCCCCTCCACCTCGACGCTGATTATGCAGCTACTACGTCCTTCAAGCGGCCAATTATTCACGGAATGCTGGGGGCAAGTGTATTTACCAAAGTGCTCGGCACTGAGTTTCCCGGCTATGGCTCGGTGTATTTGGGACAAACGCTTGAATTTCTGCGGCCGATGTTCGTGGACACCGACTACGAAGCCGTTTTTACCGTTAAATCCACCAATACCGACAAGCACACAGCCGAGATTCTGGGCGAACTGCGCGACGTGCAGACCGGAAAAGTTACCACGCGGGGAGTGGCTACACTGATGCACCGGGAGAGAATCTGATGCAAACCAAAACACCCCCGGCAGGGCGATTGCCCGACGGGGGTGTCTATGTTGTAATAGAGACCGCACCGGCGGACCGGCAACATGTTGCCGGTCCGCC
>JAYTAC010000318.1:0-4093 GCA_043737755.1 Spirosoma sp. | reverse complement strand
CGAAAATCTCGACCACCGACGCATCCACCAACAGGTGCAACTTGAATAATCCGTTTTGCAGCGGCACCCGCACGGATTCGACGCTGGGGAAGCGGTCGCTGAAGGTTACGTTACCCGATTTGGTCCGGTCGAAGGACAGCGTTTGGGTGGCGGCATCGTAGGTCAACACACTTTCCTCGCCTATGCTTTTGAGCAGCCGGATACCCACTTTTCGGGCCGACCCCACCGCAATGGTCGCTTCCAGTTCGTAGTGTTCACCGGCGAAGGTTAGCGGCACTGTTCCGGTGACGGCGGCCTTGGTCAGGGTCGTTTTTTTGCCACGCAGTTTGGCCAGCGAGACCGGCGTCTGCACGAGCCGATACCCGTCCGGCGTGGTGCGCAGGCTCAGTTCGCGCGGCACCGACATGGACCCTCTGAACGGTTCGGTGGGGAGTTTACCGGCGTAGGCCCAGTCGTTGATCCAGCCGATCATAACCGGTTTGGTGCGGGACTGCGGCAGGTTATTGAACGGAATACCGGCGTAGAAATCTTTGCCCTCGTCCACGTACAACACCTCATTCTGCTGCTGGGCCGTAAACGCTTTTCCGTCAAAATCACCTGCGAAATACTGCATCCCCAGAAAACCGTTCTGCCGATGGCCGCTCGATACCAGCAGCACCCACTTTTTTTGACCGGAATCTTCTACCGGTACTTCGACCAATGCCGGGCATTCCCATATCTTCGACTGGTCACCGGTTTTGCCGAATTCGCTCAACAGCATCCAGCTTTTCAGGTTTTTCGATTCGTACAATTGAACCGCATAATCCAGCGGCTTGACAACGGCCATCACCCACTTGCTCTGCGGGGCGTACCAGAACACGCTGGGGTCGCGAAAGTCCTTCATACCCAGGTCGATCACCGGATTTTTGTCGTACTGCGTCCACGTTCGGCCTTTGTCGTTGCTGTAGGCTACGCTCTGGTGCTGAGCCACGCCTTTGCCGTTTGCGTGGACATGCGAGGTGTATAAGGCTACCATACCATCGGTTTTGCCCGGCCCGAAAAAGCCCGACGTGTTAGCCCGATCCACCACTGCGCTGCCCGAGAAAATCATGGTCTGCGTCGTGTTGTTGGGTGTGTTGAATTCGGCGATGGCCACGGGCAGGTGGGTCCAGGTCAGCAGGTCCCGGCTCACCGCGTGGCCCCAACTCATGTGCCCCCATTCGTTGCCAAAGGGGTTATGCTGGTAATACAGATGGTATTCGCCATCGGCATACACGAGTCCGTTGGGGTCGTTGATCCAGTTTTTGGGGGGCGTGAAGTGGTATCGGGGCCGGTACTGCTCCGGCCGTGTCTGGCCGTGGGCAAAATCACTGACAACGGCCAGCAGCACGAGGGCGACAAGAAATTTCTGCATATTTATTTGAGTCATCCCGGACACACTCAGTGAAGAACGACTGTTTTTTCGGTCTGCTCTAAGCTGGTGCCTTTGGTTTCGGGCATCATCCGCCATACAAAGAGCAGTTGCAGCACCATCATCCCGGCGAAAAAAGAGAACGTGACCCCGCCCCCGAAATAGTCGGCAATGATCGGAAACGAGAAAGCGACGATGGCGGCCATCAGCCAGTGGGTGAAACTGCCGAGTGCCTGCCCCGACGCCCGCACCTCAGACGGGAAAATCTCGGAAATAAACACCCAGATTACTGCCCCCTGCGAGAAAGCGAAAAAGGCGATGTACACGAACAGAAAAATGGGAACGCCCGCAAAATCCTGATTGAAAAAGGCGCGGGCCACTAAACTGAGCGTGCCAATCAGCCCCACAGAACCGATCAACATAAGCCTGCGACGCCCGACGCGGTCGATAAAATTGATGGCCAGCAGCGTAAACGCAAAATTGACCAAACCAATACCGGCCGACGACAGAAAGGCGGATTTAGTGCCGAGTCCGGTCATCTCAAAAATGCGCGGGCTATAGTAAATGATCGCGTTGATGCCCGACACCTGGTTGAAAATAGCGAACAGCACCGCTAACCGAACGGGCGTTTTGTGGGTCGCCGAGAAGAGCTGACCCTGGGGCTGGTCGGTGGTGGCGACGATGGCCGCGAGCGTGTCGGCACTGCTGTCTTTGTCGATCAGGTCCAGAATGGCTTTGGCTTCCTCCACCTTACCCCTTTTGAGAATAAGCCAGCGCGGGCTTTCGGGAACGGCCAGCACGGCTACTAAAAAAATCACCGACGGCACCGCCTGAACGCCCAGCATCCACCGCCACGCGTCGGGGCCGAGGTCCTGCATGAAGTAGTTGGAGAAATACGCAATCAGAATGCCGAACACGACATTGAACTGGAACAGCCCCACCATGCGCCCCCGCGACCGGGCCGGGGAGATTTCGGAGATGTAGAGCGGTGCCGCCACCGACGAGGTGCCCACGCCCAGCCCGCCCAGAAACCGGAAGAAAATAAACACGTACCAGTCCGTGGCCAACGCCGACCCTAATGCCGAAACCAGGTACAGCACGGCAATCCAGATCAGTGTTGTTTTGCGCCCCAGCCGATCCGACGGGATACCACCAAGCATGGCCCCAATTACCGTTCCGATCAGCGCAATGGAAACCGTGAACCCGTGCTCCACCGATGACAATTTCCAGAGCACCTGAATGGCTTTTTCGGCCCCCGAAATCACCGCCGTGTCGAACCCAAACAGAAAACCACCCAGGGCCACGGCGATTGACCAGACCAAAACTTTATTGCTGTTCATGAGTAATTGGGATTGATGGATCAACGACGTAACCCGGCTGTTCAAAAGTAGAGCAAATCACGGGGTAATCAAACCGGGCCGGATCGCCGTTACCTGACCACATTAGCGCACACGTTCCACCCACAAAGCCGACACGGTCGCCATACCTTCACGCCATCGGTCCATCCGGGACTGTCAAAATAATGCTATCCAATGCCTATCGACTGGTCCACCCTGTTCACCTACACTCTGTTGTTTCTGGCTGCGCTGGGCGGGGGAGCCATGAACGCCGTTGCCGGGGGCGGCACCTTTCTAACATTCCCCTCGCTGACGTTTTCGGGTTTGTCGCTGCTGGCGGCCAACGCCACGAGCACGGTCGCGCTCTGGCCGGGAACGGTATCGAGTGCCATTGCGCTCCGGCGCGAATGGAGCACCTACGGCCGTCGATTGGTTGGTTTACTGGCGGTTAGCCTGGTGGGCGGGCTGGCCGGGGCGTTGTTGCTGCTGCGTGTCTCGCCGGACGCGCTGGGCCAAATTTTCCCCTACCTGCTGCTGACCGCCACGTTGCTGTTCGCCTTCAAGTCCCGCTTAGATAACCTGTCGGGAGAGCCGCGACGAACGGCTCCGGCGGGGCTTCAGATGCTCGTGTTGTTTGGGGTGGCGGTATACGGCGGCTTCTTCGGGGGCGGCATGGGCATTATGTTCATGGCTACGTTCAGCCTGCTCGGTATGGCCGACCTGCGCCACGCCAACGCCCTGAAAGTACTGATGACGATGGTTGTCAACGGCGTTTCGGTGATTACGTTCGTGATAGCGGGCGTAGTGGTGTGGCCGTCGGCACTCGTTATGGTGGGCGGCTCCATCATCGGTGGCTACCTCGGAGCGCAGTATGCCAAACGTCTGTCGGCTAAGCAGTTGCGAACGATTATCGTGACCATCGGCTTGGTACTGACGATGTATTTTTTCTGGCGGGCGTGGGGGTAAACTACCGCTTCTGATGTGTCAGCCATTCCTGTATTGTAGCATCAAAAGCAGCTCTGGCTTCGTGTTTCTTGAAATGCCCAAATGAGGAGGGATGATACCAGTGACAGAAATAGGTGGTTGGACACTGGTCTTTTATTTGACTTATGTAGTGGCTGAGGTGACCTCCGAGAATCACAACAATGTCGGGTGAAAGACTCTCGATTACCTGCAAAAACGGCTGTTTAGCCTGTTCCCACATCGCATCAGTCGGTCGGTCTCTGGGGTTCTCTCCAACAACTTCCTGAATGTAATTATAGAATGCTAGGTCGTGGCTTAACTGCGTTTAACAGGTATCTTTGTGGATGGTCTTAGAAGCAGTTGCTTGCAAACATTGTGGTCAAACTCAACAGGTCAAACGCTA
>JAYTAC010000317.1:0-9905 GCA_043737755.1 Spirosoma sp. | reverse complement strand
CGTTTATCCGCGAGAACTACGAGATGCGGGTTTTTCTGGACAAGGACCTCAGTCCGGCAACCGTGAAGACCCTGTACAAGACCCTCACGGAGCGGCCGTATATTCTAAAAACCAGCGGAGAACCGCAGATCAGTTTGGTGACCAAAGACGTGGCGGCTAAGGAGTTTATTGCCGAAACGAAGGAAGATTTCTCAAAATTTCTTGGCGATAATCCACTGCGCGACAGCTATCGGATCAAGCTGAACGAAGAATACTTTGAAGAGAGTAAGTTGGCGGGCGTAAAAGATGATCTGGAACAGGTCGACGGCGTGTTCGAGGTGGTGTATCAGGAGAACTTAGTGGACAGCATCAACCGGAACATTACCAAAATCTACATGGTGATGTCGGCCTTCGCGCTGGTGCTGCTCGTCATCATCGTTGTGCTGATGAACAATACCATCCGGCTGGCGTTGCACTCGCAGCGGCTGCTCATTCGGAGTATGCAGTTGGTGGGGGCCACGAACGGATTCATTACGAAGCCGTTTCTGGGCCGGGGGCTTGTGCAGGGGCTGATTGCGGGCGTCATTGCCGTGGTGCTGCTGCTGATCACCTTGCAAATTGCCATCCGAAATCTGCCCGAATTGGGTGCTTTTCAGGAACCCGAAAAGATAGCGATGCTGTCGGCCGGACTGCTGGGATTGGGCGTTTTGATTGGCTTCATCAGCACCTTCCAGGCCGTACACCGATATCTGGGATTGACAGTAGATGAGTTGTATTGAGTATTGTACATCGAAAGAAGAACATGGCAAAGGACAAACAACAGGGTGGCCCGCAACAGGGTGGCCCGCATCAGGGTGGCTCGGCAACGCTGATTCGCGAGGAACCCGCTAAAAAAACGACGGTTGCATCAGTACTGGCACCAATAGTGCCCGTCACCAAAACTACCCCAACCCGACCGCTGTCTGCCGAACCCGCGCGCCGGACCGACCCGGCGACGGCGTTACCGTTCGGTCGGCGCAATTACGCGCTCATGCTGGCGGGCATCGGCCTTATTTTGCTGGGCTTTTTCATCATGAGCCTCGACAAAGAAGAGTTTGGCTTTGGGTTTCTGGGCCTGACACTCGGTCCCTTGGTGGTGATGAGCGGCTTCGTGCTCGAGTTCTTCGCCATTCTGGCGCGTCCGGCGCGGGTGTAGGCGATTTCTTTAGTGTTTATGTGATTGCGTGTTTACGTTTGTGCTCAGTTGCCGGACGCAAACACGCAATTATTTCTTACACCTGAATGGACCTGATTCACGCCATTGCCTTGGCCATTATTGAAGGACTGACCGAGTTTTTGCCGGTTTCTTCAACGGGCCACATGATTATCTACTCCTCATTGGCGGGCATCGCCGGGAATGAATTCACCAAGCTATACACTGTCAACGTCCAGTTCGGCTGCATTCTGTCTGTGCTGGTGCTCTACCACCGCCGGTTTCTGCTCGACACCCGCACCGACGATTTTGTGGCCCCGGCCTGGGTTCGGCGGTTTCCGCAACAAACGCAACGGTTCATCGACTTCTACGCTAAAATTGGGATTGCTTTCCTACCAGCCGCCATCATCGGTTTCCTGCTGAATGACTTCATCGATTCACTGCTCGAAAACGTTACCGTGGTGGCTGTCACGCTGTTGGCAGGCGGAATCGTGCTGGTGTTTATTGACCGAATTGTTAATCGGCAACCCAAAGACGGCGACGTAACGGCTCCTGATGCGCTGCGCATCGGTTTTTTTCAGTGCATTGCCATGATTCCGGGCGTGTCGCGGTCGGCGGCTACGATCATCGGCGGCATGTACCAGGGGCTGACCCGCACTCAGGCCGCCGAGTTTTCGTTCTTTTTAGCCGTACCGACAATGGCGGCCGCGTCGGGCTACAAACTCCTCAAAACCTACAAGCTTCTCCAGCCCGCTGATTACCAGACGCTGCTCATTGGCAATGCCATTGCATTCGTGGTGGGTTTGCTGGCGATCCGGGCGTTCGTCGGTTTCCTGACCAAATACGGCTTCAAGGTGTTCGGATACTACCGCATTGCGCTGGGTCTGCTGCTGCTGGGACTGACAGCCGCCGGGGTCAAATTAGACGTATTGTGACGGTCGATTGTGCGTAACTTTACCAGCTAAACGGCCCGTCTGTCATGCCATACAGCGATTTTACGTTAGAAAAAATTCAGGAACGGTTCGGCATCAACAACTGGTTGCAGCCGCTTTTTGGTGAGATCACGCCCGTTGAAGCCAGCGCACGACTCACTGCCGACTTGGACGAAACGCACGAAATGTTGCTGGGTAGCGAAAGGCGAAGTCTGAACGGTCGGCCGTCGCCGTGGATTGTGGTGCCGGTGTTGAAAGAGGTCAAACGGCGCAACAATCCATCTCTTACCATTCATTCGGGCGAAAACTTAGATGCCGACGTGTCGGCCGGTTTAAACGGTGACGGTTGGCCCGCACCGGCGGACCGGCTACCACGTGATTTTATCTTAGCTAAAGATACCCGTTCCTACAGCATCAATTTCCCGGTGGTGCAGGTCGTGGAGGCAAAAAAGCAGGACTTCGATATCGGTACTCCCCAGTGCGCAGCTCAGTTGATTGGTGCTGATCTGTTCAATAAGAAACGCGGGGTGGTGCTCGATAAAATCTACGGCTGCGTGACGACCGGCGTTAACTGGCAGTTTCTGGTCTACGAATCGAACACGATCTACATCGACCCGAAACAGTACGCCCTGACTGATGTCGATCAGATACTCGGCGTTTTCCAATACATCGTTGATTATTACAAAACGACTTTAGACTAATTGCCTGCTCCAACAACTTCGCCGGTACAAGACCCCGGCCAACTGATCCTGATCGATAAGCCGCTGACGTGGACGTCGTTCGACGTGGCCAACAAGCTCAAACACGCCTGTAAATTCAAGAAAATTGGCCATGCCGGGACGCTCGACCCCCTCGCCACGGGTCTGCTGATTCTGTGCACGGGCAAAATGACGAAGCAGATCGATCAATATCAGGCGCAGGAGAAAGAATATACCGGTACGCTCGTGCTGGGAAAAACCACGCCCTCCGTCGACCTCGAAACCGAGTTTGACAGCGAGTTCGTCACCGACGGCATCACCCCCGAACAAATTCAGGAAGCGGCCCGGCAACTAACCGGCGACATCACCCAGATACCGCCCATCTACTCCGCCATTCGCGTCAACGGCGAGCGGCTCTACGAGCGGGCGCGTCGGGGCGAAACGGCTGATTCGGTCGAGGGCGGCATCAAAAGCAGGTCGGTAACGGTATCCGTGTTTGAGGTTGATGCTAATCATTTCCCGGCGGTGGATTTCCGCATCGTCTGCACCAAAGGCACGTATGTCCGCAGTTTGGTACGGGATTTGGGGTTGCTGCTCAACAACGGTGCTCACATGAGTGCCCTGCGCCGGACGCGCATCGGCGATTTTTGGGTCGATGATGCCCAAACGCTCGATAGTTTCATTGCCAACTACCGCGATAGTCGAGCTGATCGGCCGGAGATCACTCAGCCAGCCGAAGACACAGCGTTATGATCGTTCACCGTGGTCTCGACGACCTCCAGCCCCTGCCCGGTGCCGTTGTCACCAGCGGCACCTTCGACGGTGTTCACCGGGGGCACCAAACCATCCTGGCCCGGCTTACCGAGGTTGCCCATGCCAGCAACGGTCAGTCGGTGCTGATTACGTACTGGCCGCACCCGCGCACCGTCGTCTCCAACGACAGTCAGGATTTGAAACTGCTGACGACGCTTGACGAAAAGATCGATCTGCTCGATCAGGCCGGGGTCGATCAGTTGGTGGTGATTCCATTCACGCGGTCGTTTTCGCAGTTGACGTCGGAGGAGTTTATTCGCCAGATTCTGATCGGGAAAATCGGCACGAAAAAGTTGGTCATCGGCTACGATCACCGTTTTGGCCGCGACCGCGAGGGCGGGTTCGATTACATTCAGGCACACCAAAGCGAGTACGGGTTCGGAGTGGAGGAGATTCCCCGGCAGGACGTGGAAGCCGTGGGGGTCAGTTCGTCCAAGATCAGGAAAGCACTCGATGAAGGCAATATTCAGACGGCCAATCGGTTTCTGGGTCGTCCCTACAGCCTGACCGGCACCATCGTGAAGGGGCGGCAATTGGGCCGGACAATCGGTTTTCCCACCGCCAACATGCAGGTCGATGACGTCAGTAAACTCGTGCCCGCCAACGGCGTTTACGCGGTCGACGTGCTCTACGCCGGACAAGCACTGCGGGGGATGCTCAACATTGGCTTCCGGCCCACGGTGGATTCGGCGATAATTGCCGGTCAGACGATTGAGACGTATATTTTTGACTTTGAGAAGGACATTTACGGCGAACACCTGACGCTCCGGTTCCGGGAGTTTCTGCGCCCCGAGCAGAAATTTGACGGGTTGACCGCGCTCGTTGCTCAGTTGAAGCAGGACGAAGAATCGGCGCGGGCGGCACTGGCACACTGAGTTTTTTAGTGTTTATGTGTTTGGTCAGGTTGTCCGGGACAATCTCGTCGTCATTGTCCAATGTGCAGACCCGCCACATAGCCCGTTGTCCACGCGCTCTGGAAGTTGAAACCGCCCGTGATGCCGTCCACGTCCAGTACCTCGCCCGCGAAAAACAGGCCCGGCTGCGCCCGGCTTTCGAGTGTTTCGGGGTGCAGCCCGCCTAATGCCACGCCCCCGCAGGTCACAAACTCGTCTTTGAAGGTGCTTTTGCCCGTCACCTGAAACTGACTGTTAGTCAATTGGTTGGCTAATTGATTCAGCGGTTTGGCGGGGAGGTCGGCCCAGCGTTGCTCATCGGCAATGCCCGATTGCTGCACCATCGCCTGCCACAGCCGTGCCGGTAGTCCAAACGGATTTTGCGACGATACCTGCTTGCGGCCGTTTTGCTGCCGGAACGTCTGTAGTTCAGTCCGTAACACGTTGTTGTTGAGCGTTGGTACCCAGTTCACCCGCAACGTAAACTGGTAACCCACATCGGCCAGGTCGCGGGCTGCCCAGGCCGACAGCCGCAGCACGGCCGGTCCGCTGAATCCCCAGTGTGTAAGTAATAATGGCCCGCGTTGTTCCAGCTTCGTTCCGACAACATACGCTCCCGCATCGGGCACCGACACGCCCGCTAATGGCAGCAGCGGGCTATCCGGCACGTTGAAGGTAAACAGCGACGGCACCGGCGACAGCAGCGGCTCGGCCTGACCGGGTAGCCAGTCGTAGGAGGGAAGCTGGGGGTAGCCGCCCGTGGCCACCAGAACGCGGTCGGCCAGCACGGTGCTGCCGTCGAGCAGGGTAAGCTGCCAGCCGGACTGGTCGGGGAGGGCCGTCAGCGCACTGACGCCACAACTCGTGCGAATGTCGATACCCAGCTGCCGGGCGGTGTTGAGCAGGCAGTCCACGATGGTTTCGGAGGTGTTGGTGGCGGGAAACATGCGGCCGTCGGCTTCGGTTTTGAGCGCGGTGCCCCGGTTCTCGAACCAGCGCACCGTGGCGGCCGCGTCGAACTGGTTGAGCAGCGTCCGCAGTGGCTTTTCGCCCCGTGGGTAGTGTTTTGCCAACTGCCGGTTGTCGAAGCAGGCGTGGGTAACGTTGCAGCGGCCCCCGCCCGATATGCGCACTTTGTTGAGAACGGTGCGGGTTTTTTCGAGAATCGTAACGCGGGCATCCGGGTAAGTTTCGGCGGCCGTGATGGCCCCGAAAAAACCGGCCGCTCCGCCACCGATAACGATAATGTGTACTGATGACATGTTGTAAAAACAGGCGTTGATGGTTTGTAGTTCGTGGTTTGTAGTCGGCTTGCGCGTTAGCCAACCGCTCCGGCGGCCGGGCACAAACAACAAACCACGAACTACAAACTCCTTTGTAGCTTTGACCCCATGCTTTCCCCCAATAAATACCATCGCCGGGGTTTCCGGCTGCGCGGCAATACGCTGGTGCTGCTGTTCATTTTCTTTCTGATCGGCCTGTTTCTGCACTACGGTGGCCGGACGCAACCCGTGGTGGCTTTCTGGAACGACATTCGGCAACTCGTGGGGCTGGGGAGAGGGCGTCCTGATAGGGGAGGAGACAACCCGTACAAAGCCCCCGAACCGGCAGAGGACGTAGCGTCTGACAGTCGTGGCGACCGGCCGACGGGTACGGAAAATGAAGCGTCTGATGAGCGACCGTCCGGCTCGGCCACCGATAACAACAGCGTACCGTCCTCATTGCCAGCGGGAAAGACGCGGTTTGATTTTGAGAAGCAGGCCGACTTCATTTTGCCGTCGTTCCGGCCCGACGACGAAATTGTGCGGCACGACGGCTACTCACTCCGGTTCCGTGATCAGTACAAACAGGCCGACTGGGTGGCGTATCCGTTGCTGCCCGAAGAAATCAATGGCACCACCGACCGCGATGGCTCCAGCTTCCGCCCCGACCCGGCCGTCTCGACCGGCTCCGCGCTGCCCTCCGATTACACGCGTTCGGGTTATGACCGGGGACATTTGGCCCCGGCAGGCGATTTTAAGTTCTCGCGCCGGATGATGCAGGAAACGTTTTACATGAGCAATGTCAGCCCGCAGGTTCCGCAGTTTAACCGGGGCATCTGGAAAGAATTGGAGGAACTCACCCGGCGGTGGGCACTGCGCGACAACGGTCTGTACGTCGTGACGGGGCCCGTGCTGAAACCGGGTTTACCAACTATCGGCCGCGCCACGGAGGTGAGTGTGCCGGGCAAATTCTACAAGGTGATTTTGTACTGCAATAAGCCGGAGGTCAGGATGATAGGTTTTCTGCTCGACAACGAAGCGAGTGATAGTTCGCTGAAGCAGTTTGTGGTGCCCGTGGACCAGATCGAGCAACTCACCGGCATCGACTTTTTTCCGAAGATGCCCGATAATCTGGAGCGTGAACTGGAAAGCAAAGGCCGGGGGGAGATGGTGGCCGAGTGGTTTTCGTATTGACGGGCGGTTTTGTAGATTTACCGATAAACCAAGCAGATCATGGACGTAGAACTGATTGACGAACCGGAAGTGGCGGACGTACGGATACCAATGACGAAGGCCGAGTTCCTGACGTGGAACCCCGACGACGGGTTTCTGTATGAATACGACGGTGAATTTGCCGAACAAAACCACGCCATGAAAAACACCGAACGCTACCTTGTCCGCAACATTCAGGACGCTTTTGTTAACACGGATGCCTACCGGGTGCGTACGCGCTTGTTCGAGGAAACCGAGTGCTGGGTAACCGAAAAGCAGATGCGCAGGCCGGACATGGCGTTGTTCACGGATGCGCAGATCAGAGAGTCGACGGCGGGCGGAGACCCGGTTCCGGCGTTCGTGGTCGAAGTCATCTCCGAACACGAGGGTGCATTTCAAATTGTCGCGGGATAATGGTAGTTTAGGGTATGGAAAGTCAACTCGCAACCACTATGACGGAAGAGGAGTACATCGCCTTACATCGCCTTAGCCCGTCAAAAATACTACGATCTACAACAACTCAAAAGCAAACCTACGCTGTATGACTACGAGAAATCTTTCGATGAACTCTGGCAAGACTTGGGCCGCCAGGTCTTCGAGAAAAACTTGAGTCAAGTGCCGGTCGACCGACGTAAAAAAAAAGATGATGACGCGCTACGGCCAAATACAAATAGCTAATAGTGAGCCATTTAGTCAGCACCCTAACGGCTTCGGCATCAGCCCTTACCTACAGGAAAAGCTGGTTTTCCTCGGTCAGTTAGAGGTCTATGACCAAGCTGCCCAAGTGGCCCGGACCCTGTTGGGACTCCCCATTGGGGCAAGTCAGATTTACCGGCTCACTACTTATTATGGAGCGGCCATCGAAGCGGATTTAGATCAGCCGGTGGCCACTGACCAACTGCCTGCGGGCTTAGTCTACGTGCAGGCTGATGGGGCCATGATCCTGACCGATGAGGGCTATAAAGAAAACAAATTAGCCCGCATTTTTAACCCTACGGCCCTCAAACAGAGTCCTGTAGCTGATCGGGGAGGGCGCATTGAGTCGTCCTTATTTACGGCTCATTTGGGAACCGCCACTGATTTTACTACTAAGTTTCGTCCTCATTTAGAGGGTTACAAGTGGCCGGGAGCGGATTTGGTTTTCATCAGTGATGGGGCAATCTGGTTGCGCCAACTGATGGCTGCTCATTATCCACAGGCTACAATGATCTTAGATTTATATCATGCCATGAGTTATGTTGGACAGATAGGTATGGCCGCTTATCGAACCCGGAAAAGTCAGGATGAATGGATCGAAGAACAGCGTAAGTTGCTATTGAACAGTGAGTTAAGTTTGGTCTTAACGCACATCAAGGCACTTCGTATCAAGGTGGACTTACGTGATTCGGTTTGTCATTATCTGGAAGCAAATCGGGATCGGATGGACTACAAGGGTTATCAAGAGCGGGGTCTGTTAATTGGGTCAGGGGCGATTGAGTCCGCTCATCGGACGGTTGTGCAAAAACGGTTAAAGCGATCTGGCCAACGCTGGAGTTTGGCGGGGGCTCAATATGTTCTCAATCTGCGCACCTGCTTGATGAGCCAACGTTGGGAGATAGTTAGAAAGCACATCGAACCATTTAACTACGCAATGGCCGCATAGCGACAATCTGAATTGCACCCTGTGAGACTACGTTAAGCCAATCTGATTTTGGTCCAGCAACATATCGCTTAGCTTGTAGAAAGATCAACATATCTACTTTCATGGTATCCCCAGGACTAATTATAGGAAGTCTTTTTTGACCAACGTGATATAGAGTCTTCCCACTTGTCAAGGGCATTATAAACTCTCGGTCAAACATATTCTTATTATCATCATCGTCTTTGAAGATTATTGGATTATCACTAATTAGATGCAGTTCATTGGTAGTCGATGGATAATATATTTGCCATTCGTTTCTAAGATTAATGTTGTAAGATAAATAGTCAAAGATTGGTTTTACGATTCTATATATCCCTACAAAAGCTGGTCTCTGCTTAATCTCGTCATAACAACTATCCGCAACTGAACTGCCATCAGTCTTGTCTACGATACTTATTCTTAAATAGAGTTGTTGCAACGGGTTAATTTTGCAGTATGAAACTTTCAACTGCTGACTTACGAACGGATCGCCATTGGCGGTCTGCCACAGGACTTGACCAGAAACGGTTTGGCAAATTGCTCGCTTTACTACCCACCGCTTACCAGCAAATTTATGGCCAATCCATCCAGCAACGCCAACAGCAATGCCCAGAAATACCGGCCCTGAACACCTACGAAGAACTCCTGCTTTTTACGCTATTTTCTTTAAAATCAGGACTTTCCTTTGATCTCTTAGGCTTTACAACCGGTATGGATGGATCCAGTGCCAAACGGAATCAGGACATCGGCTTACTGGTCATCAAAACGGCTTTGAGCCAGTCGGGGCATTTACCCAAAAAGCAGTTTGATGATGCGGAAAGTTTCAAAGCTTATTTCAAGGATAAGGGTCCTGTCTTAATTGATGCCACCGAGCAACGCACCCAGCGTCCTGAAGATGATGCCTACCAAAAGCAGTTGTACAGTGGTAAAAAAAAGCCCACACCGTCAAGACCTTACTATTGGCGACCAAGGATCGCTACATTCATTTTGTGAGTAAAGGGTGGGTGGGTCAATCGCATGATTATAAGCAATTGAAGTATGAGTTTCCCCCTGACCAGGCTTGGTTTAAAGATGTGTCTGTGATGCTTGATTTAGGCTATCAGGGTTTCATAAAAGACTATGATTGTCAGGCGGTTAGCCAGCCTACTAAGAAGCCCCGGAAGGCTGAATTATCGGTTGAGCAGAAGTCTGGTAATCAACAAATCAGTTCGGGTCGAATTTACGTTGAACCGCATCGGCGGACCGATGCTATTGGTGGTCTCAA
>JAYTAC010000316.1:0-4096 GCA_043737755.1 Spirosoma sp. | reverse complement strand
TTTGCGCCGGACAGCTTCGGGTTTACCACAGTAGCGGCAAGAGACGACGATAGTTACCATACGTTAATGACGACAAGTCCACCATCAAGTCACGACCGCATTGGTTAGTATAGCCTATAGTTTTTGTGTAAGCCTGGGTGTGTACCTTCACAAAAAAGTACAATCCATAAAAATCAAAAATCATGGCTACAAAGCAGCGAGCTTCAGCCGGTATGGATTAAACAAAATCCGGGAAATAAGCCGAGATCAAGTCTCTGTGAGTCTCGACTGTGTGCTTAGAATCAAAAGTCTATTTCGATGGATTATATCTCAACTAACTCATTATCAAGCCCTAAAAATAGTAGGGTAGAGTACACGATGGCAACAACCGATTTCATAATTCTCTACGATGTTACAGGACTAACGATCCCCGGCGATGAAAGTTTCTGGCAAAAGAGCATTTGTCTTAATTTAGAAATAATCTAATACCAGATGTAAATAGAGTTAAGTAATCCACTGATTATTAATGTGATAATCAACGGTGATTTGTTAATTTTTCGAGTTGTCTTTGTCGTAAGCCATTGAAAACTTGATAGCAAATGACTTCTCAGTTGGCACCATCATCAGCGACGGACGTTCGACGTTGAAGTCGCTCATTTTCACCGGAAAGCCCCCGTAACGAGTAGGGAATCAGCGTACGACAACACCCAGACGCAGGGTCAGGCCATGCGGATTTACCGTTAACTCATTCGTTGACAGGTGAAATGATTTCATCCCCGTTTCTACCTGGATCAGCACGTGTCTGATGACCCGCCAGCGGATGCCCCCACCGGCGTATCCATAATAACCGTATTCAGTCACCCCATACGGTGTTTGGCCAACCGTACCGTCCTGTTTCTGATAATGTGCTAAGGAAACTCCCTGATCGGTTTGCAGGTAGACGGTAGTTTTTCTCCTTCGGACCAGGTTAAACCGGGTGGCAACAAACAGGGGAATAAAATAAAGATGGTGTAGTTGCCATCCGTTATCGGGATGATACCGGGCGTGGGAAACCTCCGCCCCTATTCCCAGTTCAACCGTTCTGGAAAACGGACGAGCTACCATGATGCTCCCTCCAAGAAAGTAATTATCATGTGTACTCCTCAGTGCCTGAATGTCCCCAATCACCAAAGCCCAGCCCGGCCCACCCGCCCGGAGCGTATCCGTAATTGCTAACCGGCCGGAGCGGGTCGGAGAGGGCAAAGACAGCGCAAAAGCCACCGGGTCAGCCCGCAATAACCCGGCAAAAAGTAAACAAGTCAGGTGTCGGTTCATGCGTTAGTCCTTTGGAAGGGAGTAGCCAATTAATTTGCCTTCGGCTGATTGGTCATCCAACGTTGTCAGGGGCAGGGCAGCGTGAGCCACGGGGTTCGGTTGAAGACGGCCTACCCGCTGTAAAGCGACTACAGCTTGAATGAGATCTAAGTCCTCACTGTAAACCAAATATTTATCACGCCATTCCGTAGCGTATTTCTCTTTAAACGCCCGCAGTCCTTTCAGGTGCGCAAACGCCCGGATGTGCTCGTAGGCTAACTTAACCGCCCGTTCCGCTATGTCCTGGGCTTCGTCAATGCCCGAAAGCGGAGCCAGCCCTAGATTAAGCTGTTGCCATCCCTGCCGTTGCCCGTACTGAATTAGCCCGACTAACAGCACGTCACTGACTCCGCTGGGGGCATCGGCCGTCTTACGAATCAGGTCGTAGGTTCCCTCGCCCGGTGCATAGTCGGGGACGATATTAGCAAATGCCATTACTTTCCCCCCGGCGTTTTCGACGGTCACCACCGGCTGCTGCCTGATGTCGGTGGCCCGGAAAACGCCTTGTGAAAAACCACTTTCAGCAACTCCCTCGGTCCGCAGCCACTCGTCGGATACGGCCCGTAGTTGCTGCACCAACCCGTCGCGCAGGGGTGGCTCGTGCACGTGGGTCACGTAGCCGCCCGCTTCTACTCGTTTTAGCGCGTTACGAAGCGATTTATGATCCCGCCCGTCGAGCGAAAAGGCAGTCACGTTGACTAAGCCTTCCTGCCCAATTTTTAGAAATTTTTTTCGCGAGGCTTCAAAACACGCCAAATCGTCCTGATCCACGCGGTAGTAGATTGACTGGTACCCCCGCCGACGGCACAGGGCATCGAAATCCTTCACACTGCCCGCCAACTGCTCCCTGGGGCCAACGGGACTTTCCAGCACCACGGCGTATCGACCGGCCACCCGGTAGGCCACGAACGACGCTCGTTCGGGGAACAGCACCAGGTCTTTATCGGGGTACAGTTTAAAATAATCCAGCGCACTACGGCCAGCCTGCCGAGTTAATTGCCGGGCCGTTTCGCGCATCGCGTCGGTTGTTTCGAGTAGTGCCGTGCGCGCCCGACGTCGGGCCAGCACACGGGTGAGTCGGCGCAGGGAAGGCGCGGCCAGCCGGTAGTTCGGTTGGGTGTAGAGCAACACTCCCAGCACCAGCCCGGCGAACAGCGCTTCCTCGTAGTCGATGGCTTTGGTCAAGTGCGTCAGTAGTGACAGTCCCACCAAGGCGACCGTCAGCGTCCAGGCGGGCCGGTAGCCACGCAGCAGACCAATAGAAAGCACGACTAATAGCAGCCCCGCCCCCATCACGACGACGTTCGATGCATCGATAACTGCCGTGGGCAACAGCCCTTCGAGCAGCCGCAAACGGTGGGCTAAGGCCGGTGTCAGGGCCGAAAGCAGGTTGACGACGCCCAGTACCAGCGTCAGAAAAGTCGGCAAAACGCGCAACAGAATATTACCGCGCTGACCAATAAAACTGAACAGGCCCAGCAACAACGGGAGCCAGAACTCAAAGAGCCGGTAATACAGGGTGGCTGCCAGTGCCAACGGCAGCGGCAGGCCGCCCACCCGCGTCAGCACCAGCGTCATGGAAACTTCCACGGCTCCCAGGCCCCGCATGAAGGGGGAGAGAGCAAAAAACAGAGTCGCCACCACGTATGTCGTCAGGGCCAGCAGGGGCGTGGGGTGCCCGCCAACGGCTTTGATGGCCAGCGTCACGTGGGCTACGCCACACAGTTCGACCCCCACCGAGGCCGCCAGCGACAGCAGTAACGGGCCTTTGACCAGCGACTGGCTACGTAGCGGCTCCAGTTTCGCCAGCAGGCCCGGTGCGTACTGCTGACTCATTTGATACGCCCAGCCCAGCCGCCGGAACGACTGCGCGAACCAGCCAGCGCCCAGTAGTAGCCCTGCCAGCCCGCCCACGGCCCAACCACTGTTACCCAGCAGCCCCTGCCCCAGGCCCAGTGCCAGCACCGGCAGGGCAACGATCAGCAGCGAGCCGTAGCTTACCGCCAGATAGACCAATGAACCGGTGTAAATCTGCTGGTCGGACAGGGCAGGCCGGGAGGCTGTCGGCCTGCGCAGCGAGCGGTTGTAGAACGCCAGCGCGGAGAGCCCCCCGGCGGGCAGAAAAACACCCAGTAGGTTCCGGCGCAGCCAGAGCTGTACGGCTTCGCCCATTGGTATTGTGGCACCAGCCGCCCGAAACCCGCCGATGTACATCAGACCGCAGCAGAGCAGATACAGAACAGTTACGCCCGTTGCCAGCACGGCCACCCACAGGGGCGTCTGGGGAATCTGCCGCAGGGCCTGAGCTAATTGAGGGCCTTCGCGCTGGACAAAAACGGAACTCAGTGCCAGCACAACGACCGTGAGGGCGGGCTTCCACCCGCGTTTCAGCACCGAACGAAGCCGGAATTTAAGGTCAGTTGTGGCGGGGTTACCCTGGTTTGGGGTCGGACCGGACATAGGGTTGGACAGATTCGTTTAAATAGACTTCCACGGAAACAGGTTAGACAAATCAGACCATTGATGCTGCGGGTTGAATCGGTCTCCCTATCAATGCATCAGGCAGCGTTCGCACAATAAAGTCATGGTCGTGTCACGAAGCCGGATGGCCCGGTCATTGCCGGGGTCCAGCCTTAGAATAACGTTGCACAGGACCACCGTGATTTCGTACTTGCCGTGCTCATAGCTGAGGGCGGCATCCCGCAAAAAATGGGCCAGTGCCTGCTTTTTTGTAATCTTCTATGGCAACGTGACAACGGCGCAT
>JAYTAC010000315.1:0-1554 GCA_043737755.1 Spirosoma sp. | reverse complement strand
GCAGCACCGAAGAAGCCCAGGCTAATATCGGTCAATTTGTGCCGGGCAAGCTGCTCGAATACATGAACAACGGCAGCACGTATGGCAGCGTCAACTTCCCCGAACTACAACTACCCCTGCTGAAAGACTCGCACCGGCTGCTGCACATTCACCATAACGTGCCGGGCATCCTGGCCAAAATCAACAACATCTTCGCCGACAACCGCATCAACATCAAGGGGCAATACCTGAAAACCATCGACCAGATCGGTTACGTCATCACCGACATCGACAAGGAATATGCCGACACGGTGGTGAGCGAACTCCGCAGCATCGACCAGACCATCAAGTTTAGATTGCTGTATTAAGTTGGTCAGTCAGTGAGTGCTTCACTATCAACTGATTGACTTATCGACTGACCGACTACCTGACTCATCGACTGACCGACTACCTATGAAAAACACCTACTTCACCCCCGGCCCGGCCGAGCTGTACCCAACGTTTGCAAAGCATCTGCAAACGGCGATGGACGAGCAGATCGGGTCGATTTCGCACCGGAGCCAGCGGTTTCGGGACATCTATAAATTCACCAACGAGCAACTGCGGACGCTGCTGAACATCCCACCTACGCACGGCATTTTCTTCACCGGATCGGCCTCGGAAGTGTGGGAGCGGGTGTTGTTCAACTGCGTCGAACACGAGAGCTTTCACCTCGTTAACGGGTCGTTTTCGCAGAAATTTTTCGACTACGCCAGCAGCCTGCACAAGTACGCGCACGTGCTCGAAAAGCCCCCCGGCGAGGGCTTCGACTACGCCGACATTGAAGTGCCGGAATACGCCGAATTGGTGTGCCTGACGCATAACGAAACCTCGTTCGGGGTGCAGATGCGGCCCGCCGACATGCACAAACTGAAGCGTAAATACCCGAAGAAGCTGTTCGTGGTCGACATGGTCTCGTCGGCTCCGTACCCTAACCTCGACTACAGCCTGATCGACTCGGCGTTCTTTTCGGTGCAGAAGGGGTTCGGGATGCCCGCCGGGCTGGGCGTCTGGATTGCCAATCAGGCGTGTTTAGCCAAGGCCGAGCGGCTGCAAAAGTACGAGTCCATCACCACCGGGGCGCACCACACGCTGCCAACGCTGTGGAAACATTACCAGACGTTCGAGACGCCCGCCACGCCAAACGTGCTGTTCATTTACTTGCTGGGTAAAATTGCCGAAGAGTTCAACCGGACCGGCATCGATACCATCCGCAAACAAACCGAGGAAAAAGCCCGGCTGATCTACAAATTCTTAGACGACTCACCGGGTTACGAGCCGTTTGTGAAACAGGACCGGCACCGTTCGCAGACCGTCGTCGTGGCCACGACCTCAAACCCGGCCGACGTGCTGGCCACGGCCAAACAGGCGGGAATGATTGTGGGCAGCGGATACGGCAAATTCAAAGACTCTCAGATTCGCATTGCCAACTTCCCGGCCGTATCCGTCGAGCAAATTCAGCGGCTGCTTGCCCTTTTGAACAAATAATCTATTTTTATACTTTTTCAAGTCGGGAGCCCCCTCAGCAACAGGGAG
>JAYTAC010000314.1:0-4097 GCA_043737755.1 Spirosoma sp. | reverse complement strand
CGGATCAGACCGTAGACGCCCATTTTGAGCATAATCCCGGCCAGCAGCATCGTGGCGGGCGTCGGCGACTCGACGTAGGTGTCGGGTTGCCACGTGTGGAACGGGAACACCGGCATTTTGATAGCAAAGGCGATGAAAAACGCCCAGAACAACCAGGTTTGCGCGTCGGGTGTCAATTTCAGTTTGTAGAAATCGACAATGGCGGATGAATGCGCAATGGCACCAGTTGCCGGAGTCTGGTAGTACAGGTATACCAGTGCAACCAGCATGAACAGACTGCCGAATATGGTGTAGATAAAAAACTTGAACGTGACCGGTATACGGTTGGCCCCGCCCCACATGGCGGCTAAGAAATAGATTGGAATCAGCGCGGCTTCAAAAAACAGGTAGAACAGAAAACCGTCGCGGGCGGTGAAAACACCCATCAGCGCAGACTGCATGAAGAGGATCAGAGCGTAGAACGTAGCCGGTCGGTCATACTGCCGGTTGAAGGTCGACAAAATGATGAGCGGAACCAGCAAACCCGTCAGCAGCACCAGCAACACACTGATTCCGTCGATGCCCGCGCTGAAGCGAATCCCCAGCGAAGCAATCCATGGGTAACCGAAACCGAACTGCGAGGTAGCGTCGGGCCGAAATTGCACGATTACAACCAGCGCAAGGGCCAACTCGACCAATGCCGCCACAAAAGCGGCCTGCTTGGCCCGTTCGCCACGGGTGAGCAGGATGAGCACGGCTGCAACGGCGGGAAAAGCAATCAAACCAAGTGTGAGCATGTACTAAATGAGTTTTTGTTTTCGGTCGGACTCCCCACGGCCAGAACCCTGTTTCAGAACCGAACAAAGAAGCGCAGCGCGAAAATAGCCGCAATGCTGACGACCATCGCCAGCACGTAGAAACCGATGGAGCCGGTCTGTAGCCGCCGAAGCTGCCCCGAACTCGTCTGCACAATCCAGGCCACGCCATTCACGACACCATCCACCAATCCCTCACCGAAGCTGTAGAACGCATCGCCCATACCCCGAATCGGCTCAACGATGATGGTCTCGTAAAATTCGTCGATGTAATACTTGTTGTACACGACTTGCTGGGGCAGCGACCGGTCGGCGGTTTCGGGAGCCGGAACCGCCGACCGGCTAATGTACATGACGTAGGCCGTAACAAGTGCCAGCAGTGCAACACCCGCCGAAACAGCCATCAGCACGTACTCCGTGCTGTGTTCCATCGTCGCTTCGGCGAAAGCAGCCGGGTTCACCTGCCGCGCATTGGCAAACAGCGGGGCCATAAAATTAGTGAGCCAACCATCCCCACCCGGCAAATTAATGATGCCCCCAATCGCCGACAACGCGGCCAGCACCATCAGCGGTACGGTCATCGTCGCGGGTGACTCGTGGAGGTGATGCCGCTGCTCGTTGGTGCCCCGGAATTCGCCGAAGAACGTCAGAAACAACAATCGGAACATGTAGAACGAGGTTAGGCCGGAACCCACGACGCCCAATGCCCAGAGGATTTTGTTATGCTCGAAGACGTGCGCCAGAATCTCGTCTTTAGAGAAAAACCCGGCAAACGGCGGCAAACCCGCAATAGCCCACGTACCAATGGCGAACGTGATGAACGTGACGGGCAGTGATTTCCGCAAACCACCCATGTTGCGAATATCCTGTTCATTGGACATGGCGTGGATGACGCTGCCCGCGCCGAGGAACAGCAGGGCTTTGAAGAACGCATGGGTGATGACGTGGAACATGCTCGCCGTATACGCCGTGGCCCCCAACCCGAGGAACATGTAGCCCAACTGCGACACCGTCGAATACGCCAGCACTTTCTTGATGTCGTTTTGCAGCAGACCGATGGAAGCCGCCAGCAACGCCGTGGCAATGGCGATGCCACCGATGATATCAAGCGTGAGCGGAGCCATTGAGTACAATACATTCGAGCGAACGACCATGTATATACCCGCCGTGACCATCGTGGCCGCGTGAATCAGGGCCGACACGGGCGTGGGACCGGCCATGGCGTCGGGGAGCCAGGTGTAGAGCGGAATCTGTGCCGATTTGCCCATTGCCCCCACGAACAGCAAGATCGTGATCATGAAAATCGTGCTGTCGCCTACAGGAAGAGCCGTCGCCTGTTTGAACACGTCGACGTATTCCGTGGTGCCGAAGGTGTTGATGAGCATGAATACCCCCAGCAGGAAGCCCAGATCGCCGATGCGGTTCATGACGAAGGCTTTGCGGGCGGCATTGTTATAACTCGTGTTCGTGTTCCAGAAGCCAATGAGCAGATACGAGCACAGCCCGACGCCCTCCCAGCCGATGAACATGATGACGTAGTTGGACCCCATCACCAGCAGCAGCATAAAGAAGATGAACAGGTTGAGGAAGGCCATGAACTTGCCGAAGCCTGCGTCGTGCTTCATGTAGCCGATGCTATACAGGTGAATCAGCGTCCCGACGCCCGTGACGACGAGCAGCATGAGCAAACTCAACTGATCGATCTGAAACGAGAAATTGATTTGCAAATCACCCACGCTGATCCAGTCGAACAGCGTCGCTATCAGCGGACCGGCATTGCCTGTTTTCTCGGATACGCCTAAAAATGCGGCAAACAGGAACACCGACAGCAGCAAGGAAGCGAATACGGCACTGGTGGCAATAATTCCGGCCAGCCCCTTTGGTATGTGTCGAAAACCGATGCCGTCAATGAGAAAACCAATCAGCGGGAAGAGCGGAATTAACGCACAGAGTAATTCTGGTTTCATAAAGGTCTCAGTCAGCATCCTGCTGGCTTTTGTGCTTTAACTAATCAGCATCCTGCTGATTAAGACAGTTACCATTTCAATTTATTGAGCAAACCCACGTCGATGGAGCGGGTATTGCGGTAGATCATCACAATAATAGCCAGCCCGACCGACACTTCGGCGGCAGCAACAGCCATGATGAAAAAGACAAACACCTGACCGGCAGAATCGGACCGGTAGGACGAAAACGCGATGAGCAGGAGATTGACGGCGTTGAGCATCAACTCAATCGACATGAAGATGATGATGGCATTGCGCCGGGTCAGTACGCCAATGATGCCGATAACGAAGAGGGCCGTGCTGAGAATCAGGTAGTACGTGAGTGGTATTTGCTGAATGACTTCCGGGATGATAACGCCCTGCGTGGGTTGCATTGAGTGCTGGTTGGTGGAACGTGCTGCAAAAGTAGCGATTATTCGGATTTAGCAGCCGACTCCACCACCCGGCAGCATCATTTACCCCGGTAAGGCGACAGACTATGCACGATCTCGGCCATCATCGGCTTGTGCTTCTCGTAGGCTTCAGGACTGGCATACACATACACCAGAATAACGTTTCCCCGGTGAGTGGCCGCCATCGCGTCATACTGTACGGGGTGGTAGTTCATCACGCCCGAACCCGTTGTTTCCAGAAACGAGATACCATTGTACTTAGTTGGAAAGATACGGTTCCGGTTAACGCCAAAATCGGCCAGGAGCTTGTCCAATGCTTTCTCGGGGGTGAAGTGGGCGGCTGCGCCCCGAAATTTACCAATGAAGAGCATCATGTCGTTGGCCGGACTTACGTGCGTTACCAGCGTCATGGTGTCGTTGGCCTGCCGGACCTGCGCCCAGTCGGTCGGCACTTTGTATTTGATCCGGTAGGTTGGATTGTGAATCCATTCCAGCGACTGAGCCGCCAGAGGTGTAACGTTGGCCGTGAGCAGACCGAACAGAATGAGTGCCAATAGATTCGATTTCATGATTATATGTAGGTTGAAAATGTAAGTTGAAAATTAGTAGTTGATGCGCTGGTGCACCTACGCGGGCTTCCTTATAACCGGCGGAGGTCGCGCCGGAACCGTTGAATTAACTCCCGCTCACTGCGCGACACCCCGTCGTAGGCTTCGGCTACCCGCAACAAAATGGCAACGTATTCTTTTTTGATCGGCTCATCCAGCATTTTCCGGCTGCTGATGAAGCGTCGGATGGCGAAGTCATACGCTTCTTCTACCGGCGTGTCGCACTCCTTCAGCAGGTTGAATGCAAACAGGGCCAGTTCATTCTGGGGCTGTTCGGCAAGCAGGCTCTTAACCAGC
>JAYTAC010000313.1:0-1557 GCA_043737755.1 Spirosoma sp. | reverse complement strand
GCCCGACGAGCAATCGCCTGTTGATACCCAACACCCTGACAACCTGACCGCCAACGACACGGTAGGAAATGACGAACTGACCACCGAGGACGCTGTGGTCGTTAACGGTGGTGAGCCGGACGAAACCACCGACGAGCTACCCGCTGAGGAAGCCGTTGTTGATTCGGCCAGCCGCGAACTCGCCGAACTCAAAGACAAATACCTGCGCTTGTACGCTGATTTTGAGAACTTTCGTCGGCGCACGGCCCGCGAAAAACTCGATCTCATCGGCAACGCCAACGAAAGTTTGCTACAGTCGCTGATTCCCGTCGTCGACGATTTTGAGCGGGCCATGCAGTCCATCGACAACACCAACGACGTGGCGACTCTGAAGGAAGGCGTATCGCTGATCTACAGCAAGTTACACAAAACGCTGGAAGGCAAAGGACTGAAGCCGATGGTTTCCCGAGGGGAGCCGTTCAACGCTGATCTGCACGAGTCGGTGACGCAATTTCCGGCCCCCAGCGACGATCTGAGGGGCAAGGTTATCGAAGAAATTGAAAAAGGATACTACCTGAATGATAAGGTAATCCGGTTCGCAAAAGTGATTGTAGGAAGCTAACTGATGGCAACGAAGCGCGATTATTACGAAATATTAGGCGTCGACAAAAACGTATCGGCGGAGGATTTGAAGAAGGCGTATCGGAAGATGGCCATCAAACACCACCCGGACAAAAACCCCGACGATCCCACCGCCGAGGACAAGTTTAAAGAAGCCGCCGAAGCCTACGACGTGCTCAACGATCCCAACAAAAAAGCCCGCTACGACCAGTTTGGTCATGCGGGGATGGGCGGGGCAGCCGGTGGCAGCAGCTACGGTCCCGGTGGCCCGTCGATGGATGATATTTTCAGCCAGTTCGGTGACGTCTTCGGCGACGATTCGCCGTTTGGTGGTTTTTTCCGGGGTCAGGGCGGGGGCGGTGGTCAGCGGCAGCGCGTCCGGCGCGGCTCCGACCTGCGCATCAAACTGAAGCTGAACCTACAGGAGATTGCCAACGGCGTCGAGAAGAAAATCAAGGTCAAGCGGCACGTGTCCTGCACCACCTGCGGGGGCAACGGCTCCAAAAACGGGACCGCCGTCCAAACCTGCTCCACGTGCAGCGGCACCGGACAGACTCGCAAAGTAGTTAACACGATGCTCGGCCAGATGGTGTCGACCAGCACCTGCCCCACCTGCAACGGTGAGGGCAAGCTCGTGACCGACCGCTGCGACGTTTGCTTCGGCGAAGGGCGCGTGTTGCAGGAGGATATCATACCCATTAAAATTCCGGCGGGTGTGGCCGAGGGTATTCAACTGTCGGTGGGCGGCAAAGGTAATGTGCCTCCGCGCGGTGGTGTGGCGGGCGACCTGCTCATCGTGGTGGAGGAAGAAGAAGACGCCGACCTGAAGCGCGACGGCAACAACGTCGTGTTCGACCTGTATGTCAACTTTGTGGATGCGGCCATCGGCACCAGCGTTGAGGTGCCCACCATCGACGGCAAGGCCCGGATCACGCTCGAAGCCGGTACGCAAAGCGG
>JAYTAC010000312.1:0-1561 GCA_043737755.1 Spirosoma sp. | reverse complement strand
AAGCGGTGAATTCTTCTCTTTCGCCAGCGTGTTGAACACCAACCGGTCCGTCAGGGCGGGGAGCCACTTGTTCAGAAAAACGATGAATTTGCCCTGCGTGGTCAGGATCAGTTCACGCTTCCGGGTTTTGACGGCCCGCAAAATATGACCGGCGCATTCGTCGGCACTCATCATACTTTCTTCGTCGCGCACGGTTTCGCCCGCCACCTGCCCGTGGGCGTCGAGGGCCGAAAAGCGAATGTTCGACGCCGTGAAACCCGGACAGGCCGTCAGCACGTGGACGCCCGAGTACAGCAGTTCCGTGCGGAGGGCTTCCAGAAAACCGTTCATGGCGAATTTGGAAGCCGAGTAACCGCTCCGCACCGGCAAACCCCGGTAGCCCGCAATGGACGATATACCGACTATGGAGCCTTTCGTTTGCTGAATGTGCGGCAGGGCATAGCGCGTGGCATAGACCGTTCCCATAAAGTTCACGTCCATCACCTTCTGAATAACAGCCGGGTCAGTGTCGATCAGCATCGAGCGCATCGTGATTCCCGCGTTGTTGATGAGCACGTCCAACCGACCGAACCGGGCGATGGTCTGCTCGATAAGTCGCTTGACATCGCTTTCAATGCTAACGTCGGCGGTCAGGGCCAGCACGTCGATATTGGCCTGACGCAACTCCCAACTCACCGCGTCGAGGGCATCGGCGTTGCGGGCGCAGATCACGAGTTTGGCACCCTCCCGCCCGAAGGCAAACGCCATTGCCCGGCCAATACCCGACGACGCACCGGTAATCAGGACTATCTTGTCGTTCATAATGAGTAACTCGGTGGCAGGGCAGCAAAGGTAGCAGGGCTGCTTAGTTAGCCACAGCAGTTTCTTTGCTCTTGTATGGGCGGACACTTGACCGATCCGTAGGAGCAAAACACGCAGCAGTCCCCCGCTAGGGATCTCAACACCAAATGGCAGCCCGCGCATTCATAAAAAAACTGACAGGCATCAACTGGCATCGTCTCGTTTTTAATATGACCACATTGAGGGCAGATTATGACTGAGTCGGACAAAATCGCCATGATCTATTCGTTTGTTTTAATTGCCATCATCCAATCAACGACACTGGAAACGGTCTTAACCATCGCTCCATCACCGAATCAGCGCGAGGGGTCCCTTGAAGTTCCGTTTGGAGGTTTGAATCAGGTAATAGTATGTCCCGATGGGCGCGTTGATACCGAACCAGCGGAATTTAGGGTCGACCGAGGTAAACACCCGCTGCCCCCAGCGGTTGCTGATCTCGACGAATTTGAACTGCTCCACGCAGCCGTTTTCGGGCAAATCCTTCACCGCGAAATAATCGTTGACCCCATCACCATTGGGCGTAAACACGTTTGGGACCGTGATTTCTACACTCACCGACGGGTCCGTCACCCGGAAGGTTACCGCCGTGGTATCGGTGTGGCGGGGCTGGCACGAGCGGTCATCGACTACAAAGTCCACCACAAAGGTAGCCTCCGACCGACCGGCCATCAGTTCGCAGGTGGGTTTCCAGCCAAAGGCCGACCGAAGCGTGGGTGCCCCG
>JAYTAC010000311.1:0-1561 GCA_043737755.1 Spirosoma sp. | reverse complement strand
GGTTGCTCTGCGAGATTTGGTTGGTGAGTGGCTCCCACCACAGCCGGGCAATGAGGAATACATAAAGCATGGTAGGCGATTAAACGGGTGGTCAAAATTAAGCGGAAACGGTCAGACAAACTCACAGCCGAAACGTTCGGACGGTTACAATCAGGTCCAGTGCCATCAGCACCAGCGCAATCCAAACGAAATAATAATACTTGTTGGTCGACACCGCCATGCGCTGCTGATCCACCACCCGGCCTTTGAGCGACCGAAGCACGCCCGCTAATTCGTCGACGTACCGGCGGCTGGCACTCACATCAACGTACTGACCCTGACTATCGCGGGCGAGTCCCTGCAAAAAACTCCGGTTCAGGCGGCTGCGAACGATTTGCCGGTCATCATCACGGATAAAGTCGCGTCCTGTCCGGATGGATGCGCCTGCTTCGGTCCCCACGCCCACCGTAATGAGCGGTATGCCCGCCGTACGTAGCCTGAGCAGTCCGGCACGGTCGCAGGGGCCGAAGTTCTCGCCGTCGCTGAACAGCACAATGGCTCTGGTACGCCGTCGGGTCGAGGAATCACTCAGCAGTTTCTGGCGGGCTAATTCAAGGGCACTGCACAGGTCGGTGCCACCGGTGAGCGCATCGCTCGTGCGGACATCGCGGGCAACCTGTTTCAGCGCATCGTGGTCGGCCGTCAGGGGCAACAGCAAGAATGACTCCGACGCCGTCAGGATCAGCCCGAAGCGGTCGGCGGGCAGCGAATCGCAGAGTTGCTGCACGTCATATTTTGTGCGTTCCAGCCGGGTTGGTACAACGTCGACGGCGTCCATCGACCGGGATACGTCGATGATCAGGAATACATCGCGGCCTGCCGCAGCTAATTCATCATCACCCTCACCAAACGATGGGCCGAGCAGCGCAATGAGCAGCAGACTGAGGTAGGTTCCCCGCAGGAAGAACTTTGGGATAACGCCCCAGGCCGACGTATTGAGTTGCCGCGCCAGCCGGAACGTGCGCCGAACGTAGAGCGTGTAGAGAAACAGAAACAGCCCGGTAAGTATGAATTCGGTCGTTGAGAAGGAGTAGAGCCAGTTCATCGGAGCATTGTCGTTGGGTTGGCGGGCAACTGCCGGGTGAGGAGCGGAAGTAGTGTGCCGGAGAGGGCGAAAGTAGCCAATACCAAAAGATTTTGCGGGGCACCTCTTGCCGAAAACCCTGAATCAGCTATCTTTGTGCCTTGATTACTCGCTAAGCGGGTAGTCGATTACGGAGAGATGCCTGAGTGGCCGAAAGGAACAGTTTGCTAAACTGTCGTACTGGCAACGGTACCGAGGGTTCGAATCCCTCTCTCTCCGCAGCGTTGGGTTATTTAGTTCGGCAGTTTGTTGGTACAACGGTTTTATTCGTATCTTTGCACTCGCTAAGCAAAAAGGCTTAACACGTTCGGGGTGTAGCGTAGCCCGGTATCGCGCCTGGTTTGGGACCAGGAGGTCGCAGGTTCGAATCCTGCCATCCCGACTTCACAGGACAAGCTGGAATTATTTCCACTTGTCCTGTTTTTATTTTCGCTAGAA
>JAYTAC010000310.1:0-9941 GCA_043737755.1 Spirosoma sp. | reverse complement strand
TTTCATCAACTGATACGTGGCAAAAGCCGACACATAGGCCAGTATCATCATGTAAGCCAATTGCACGGCGGGCCACGTCCAGCTTTTGGTTTCGCGCTGGGTAGCGGCCAGCGTACTCATGCACATCATCGCGAACACATAAAACACCAACAGCGACCAGGCTAAGGCGGGGGTGTACATCGGCCCGCCGGTTTCGGGGTTTCGCTCCTGCTGTAGCCGCTCACGGATGGTCGTGTTCTGCCCCTTGGCATCGTCCCCGGCACCAATGCTATATATTGTGGACATCGTTCCAACGAATACCTCGCGGGCGGCAAATGAACTGAGCAGTGCGATCCCGATTTTCCAGTCGTAGCCGAGAGGTCGGATGGCTGGTTCGATGAAGTGACCGAACTGACCGGCGTAGGACGCTTCAAGCCGCTCCGATGCGATGCGGTTTTCTAATTCATCACTCTTTACGGTCGCACTTTGTTGCCGAACTCGGGTTTCGGCCTGCTGCATGGCGTCGCCGGGGCCGTAGCTGGCAAGCACCCACAGCACAATGGAAATGGCCAGAATGACCCGCCCCGCTTCCCAAACGAACGACCGGACGCTGTCATACACCGTCAGACCCACGTGGTTCCAGCGGGGAAGTTTAAACGTGGGCAGTTCCATGATGAAGTAACTCCGCTCTTTGGTTTTCAACAGCAGTTTCAGCACGTATGCCGACAGCAGCGCACTGACCAATCCCAGCAGATAAAGACTCATTAAGGCCAGACCCTGCAAATTGAACAGCCCCAGCACCCGCTGACTTGGTACAACCAGCGCAATCAGGATGGTGTAAATCGGCAGGCGGGCCGAGCAACTCATCAGGGGCGTGACAAGAATCGTGATGAGCCGGTCGCGCCGGGTGCCGATGCTGCGGGTAGCCATAATAGCCGGAACAGCGCAGGCTACTCCCGAAATCAAGGGCACTACACTCCGACCGTTGAGTCCGAATTTGCGCATGATCCGGTCCATAATCACCATCACCCGCGCCATGTAACCCGACTCTTCGAGCAAAGCGACCAGCAAAAACAGGAACGCAATCTGGGGAATGAAAACCAGTATACCCCCAACCCCGGCTAAGATACCGTCGGTCAGCAGATTGGTAAGCGGACCGGCGGGCAGGTTGTCTTTTAGCTGGCCGTTGAGCCACGCCACGCCCGCGTCAATGGCGTCCATGAACGGCTGCGCCCAAGCAAAAATGGCCTGAAATATCAGCAGCAGCACAAACCCAAAAATCGCATAGCCCCAGACCGGATGCAGCAGCACCCGGTCGAGTTTCTGGCTCCACGTGGGTTGATTAGGTGGTCGCTGATCCGTCACGGCGTCGGCGACAACGACCGCGATTCGTTTGTAGCGCGTGATGGTTTCGTTGGCCTGAAACGTCGGTTCGCTGAAGTTATGTTTCGTGATGATCTCGTCCAGACCAACTTGTTGTGGGCGATTCAGGAACGAGAAACCATCATGCTGAATGAGGTACTGGAGCGCGAGGTAGTTATTGGTGAGCTGGTACTGCGTCCGGGTGTCGGCAATCACATCGGCTGCGTCGTCGGCGGGGTCGAAGAAGAGTTTACCGGGCAGCGTAGGCTGGTGCATCTGCCCCAACACGGCTTTTTTGAGCGAGTCGATTCCCGCACCCGTGCGGGCGTTGATGCGCACGACCGGCACGCCCAGCCGCATGGCTAACCGCACCGAATTGACCTGCTTGGTTTG
Source organism: Spirosoma sp. (assembly GCA_043737755.1). GTDB lineage: Bacteria > Bacteroidota > Bacteroidia > Cytophagales > Spirosomataceae > Spirosoma. The sequence continues at coordinate 8,207 of JAYTAC010000310.1, read as the reverse complement.
CTTCTGGGCTACGTCGAGCATATTCAGAGCCAGCACCACGGGAACGCCGAGGTCGGCGACCTGCGTGAAGAGCAGCAGATTCCGGTGCAGGTTGGAGGCATCGACCACCACCACGGCCACGTCGGGGTGATCGGGGTGGGCCGGGTTGGCGAGAATGTCGGTGACGAGTTGTTCGTCTAAAGATTTGGGGTAAATAGAGTAAACGCCGGGCAGGTCGATGACAGTGGCCGTGGTTTGAGCTTCGACGGCCCACGTACCGAACTTTTTATCCACGGTGACACCGGGGAAATTGCCCGTTTTTTGGCGCAGGCCGGTCAGTTGATTGAACAGCGACGACTTACCGGCGTTGGGATTGCCAATGAGGGCAAGTATGGGGGAATTCACCAGTTGAGGTTTGTAGTTTGTGGTTTGTAGTTCAGAACGTTGATTAGCTACGAACTACGAACCACAAACTAGTTAATCAGGATCGTGGCTGCTTCGGACCGACGCATCGACAGACAGTAACCCGACACGTTCAAACAGATCGGATCGCCGAGGGGGGCTTTGCAGTGTAAGCATACTTCGGCACCCGGCAAACAGCCCATTTCGAGCAATTTGAGCGACATAATCTGGTCATTAAACGACTGAATGATGGCCCGTTCGCCTGGCTTAAGGTCTGCTACGCTGCGCTTGCTCATGGCCGTGGGTGCCGGTGCAAATCGGCTATCTTTATTTAGATTCAATATAATCAACGCAAGGTTACGGCGTAAAGTTTGTTCGTGCAAGAGGGAACAAGAGAAATGTGAAAAAGCAATGGGGGCTGGCAATCGTGGTCAATCCCGGCGAATTTGCAACGAACCCACCCTCTTTTTTCCGTCGCCGTTCCGCCGTAAATTTGCAGACGAGAAAAATAAGGTATGATGGAGTCGGTAAGGCAGATGAAGGCGTTGATGCAGAAAGAGTTTCTGCTGGAGTGGCGACAACGCTACGCCCTCAACGGGATGCTGCTCTATATTGTGGGTGCGGTGTTTGTATGCTACCTGAGTTTCAACGCCCGACGCGGCCAATTAACGCCAATCGTCTGGAATACGCTGTTCTGGATTATTCTGTTGTTTACGGCCATCAACGCCATCGCCAAAAGTTTTGTGCAGGAGCGGGCGGGGCGGCAGTTATACTATTACACCCTGGTTAGTCCGCAACAGATAATTTTGTCGAAAATCGCCTACAATACGGCACTGATGCTGGTGCTGTCGTTGTTAGGATTTAGTACGTATGCCTTTGTGCTGGGGAATCTGGTGCAGGACGTGCCGCTTTACTTACTGACGCTGGTGCTGGGAGCGGTGGGGTTTGCGGCTTCGCTGACGCTGGTATCGGGAATTGCCAGCAAAGCCGAAAACCCGGCCACATTGATGGCGGTGCTGAGTTTCCCGATTATTCTGCCGTTGCTGCTGATGCTGCTCAAAATATCGAAGAATGCGATGGACGGTCTCGACCGCAGCGTCAGTTCGAGCGAAATCTGGACGGTGCTGGCCATCGACGCCATTGTGCTGACGCTGTCGTGGCTGTTGTTTCCGTTTTTGTGGCGGAGTTAACACATGTACCGGCGGCTTCAGCCGCCATACAAATACTGACAACTTACTTTGATACGGCGGCTGAGGCCGCCGGTACATGATGAGAAAACACTGGTGGAAGGCCCTCGCGGTCCTGATTATGAGTTTCGTGCTGGTGGCGGGCTTTATCGGTCCCGTGCCCCGGTTGCCGATTCTGAATGAAAGCATCAGGAATGTGTATTTTCACGTTCCTCTGTGGTTCGGCATGGTAATTATGCTGCTGACATCGGCTGTTTACTCCGTGCGCTACCTGCGCCGGGGCCGACCCGACGACGATCTGATTGCGGTGGAGTTTGCCAACACGTCCATAGTTTTCGGTATTCTTGGTTGCTTAACGGGTTCGACGTGGGCGACGGTTACGTGGGGGGAACCGTGGCCGAACGATCCTAAACTGAACGGCGCGGCCGTGGGTATGCTGCTGTACTTTGCTTACCTGATTTTGCGCGGTTCATTCGACGACGAACAGCGACGAGCGCGAATTTCAGCCGTCTACAATGTGTTTGCTTTCTCGGTATTTATCCCGCTGATTTTTATACTGCCCCGATTAACCGATTCGCTTCACCCCGGCAACGGCGGCAACCCGGCGTTTGGTCAGTATAACATGAGTTGGCAGATGCGCCCGATCTTTTACATTGGCGTTATCGGATTCACGCTGCTGGGCGTTTGGATCACCGAGCTGCGCGTCCGAATGCGCCGGGTCAGGGCGGTGCTGGAGGACTAAATCAGACTGGATAGATCGAATGATTCGGGCCGTTTTTGCGTTATTTTTACAGCTACATCATCATGACAACGCGACCACCTTTCTCATCGAAAATGCTCTTGGCAGGCCTGCTCCTGCTGAGCCAAAACCTTATGGCTCAACAGCCGGTAGCTGACGGCGTTGAGATGGCTGACCGGCTCCGGGCCGACGGCAAGATATGGGTCGTGGTGGCGGTTATTGCGACTGTCTTTGCGGGAATCATTGTCTATCTCGTCCGGCTCGACCGGCAGATCAGCAAATTGGAAAAAGAAGTAAACGAAAAGAAAGCGATTCAATCCGTTTGACCCTACAACTATGAAACTCTCCCACATTCTCGGTATCGTCGTCATCGCATTAGCCATCGGCATCATCGTTGCTACGGCGGGCGACGCCAGTTCATACGTCACGTTCCGGCAGGCGACCGAACTCGCTAAAGACGGCGACGATAAATTGATTCACGTCGTGGGCAAAGTGCAGAAGGACGCACAGGGCCGCATCACTGATATGCTCTACAACCCGGCCATCGACCCTAACCATTTCGAGTTCACGCTCGTCGATAATGACAAGCGGGCCGAGAAAGTGGTCTTTAACAGCCCCAAACCGCAGGACTTCGACCGTTCGGAGCAGATCGTGATTATTGGGGCCATGCAGAATGACCATTTCCAGTGCAACAAGATTTTGCTCAAATGCCCCTCCAAGTACCAAGAAGGCAAGTTGGAAACTACTGAACACGAAGCAAAAACGGCACAGTTATGAGCGTACAGGAGATCGAAATCGCTATCACCAAACTAAATAGCGAAGAGTTTTGGAAATTGTCCGACTGGATACTTGAGAGTCGCAGTCAGCAATGGGATGAGCAGATTGAAGAGGACGCGAAAGCCGGTCGGCTGAATGCCCTCATCAAAAAGGCGAAAGAACAGAATCGCCAGGGACTGACCCAGCCACTATGACCAACAGGACGACCCCGGACTTTTGGGACTGCCAAAAAACACTACCAGAAAATATCAAACGCTTAGCAGATAAAAACTTTGTTCTGTTCAAAGCCGACTCATCCCATCCTTCACTACACTTTAAGAAAGTTAAGGGACATGACTGTTTGTGGTCAGTTCGGATTGGGCGAAAATATCGTGCTTTAGCCACTGAGGATGGTGAAAACCTGCTTTGGTTTTGGATCGGACCACACACGGAATACGATAGACTAATCAGCCAATGATACACACCACAGTCGGGCAACTCGGCCACTTTTTCGTCATTCTGTCGTTTGTAACGGCGTTGGTGGCAACGGTGGCCTATTTCATATCAGCCCTCGGTCGGCGCGGCACCGCGCAAGTTGCATATGCCAAGGAGCCACAATTAGCCTACGCGGGCGAAGCCGATTCAGCGGTTTCCAGCCAAAATCGGGCCAATCCAGGCCGGGCCTCGTTTGGTGGCAAAACGGCGAAACGCAAGACACCACCCAAAGCTACTGTTCAACACGCCAAGCCGGAAAAAGATGACTGGCGGACGCTGGCACGGTGGGCGTTTTACACCCACGGTCTGGCCGTGCTCGGCGTTGCCATCAGTCTCTATTGGATTATCTACAACCATTATTTCGAGTATCACTACGCATGGAGTCACTCGTCTCTGGCGTTGCCGGTGCAGTACATGATCTCGTGCTTTTGGGAAGGTCAGGAAGGCTCGTTTCTGCTTTGGCTGTTCTGGAACGCGGTCGTTGGTGCTATTTTGATTCGCAAGAGCGGCTCGACGTGGGAAGCCCCGATGATGACCATTTTTGCACTGGTGCAGGCGTTTTTGGCATCGATGATTCTGGGCGTTGTCTTCGGCGATGCGTTCAAGATTGGCTCCTCGCCGTTTTTGCTGCTGACCGAAGCCATGCCCGACGCGCCGATCTTCACGGCCGACCCAACGTTTGTGCCCAAAGATGGCAATGGCCTGAACCCGCTGCTTCAAAACTACTGGATGGTGATTCACCCGCCGACGCTGTTTCTGGGTTTCGCCCTCGCACTCGTGCCGTTCGCGTATTGCATTGCCGGACTGTGGCGTAACCAGCCGCTGGAATGGATTCGGCCCGCATTGCCGTGGACGCTGCTGGGGGCGTTGGTGCTGGGTGTCGGCATTCTGATGGGTGGCTACTGGGCCTACGAAACGCTGAACTTCGGTGGTTACTGGAACTGGGACCCGGTCGAAAACGCGGTCTACGTGCCATGGTTGGTGATGGTGGCGGCATCGCACACGATGCTGATTGCCAAACGATCATCGACGGGGCTGAAAACAGCCATCATTCTGACGATTTCCACGTTTTTGCTAATTCTGTACTCGACTTTTCTGGCTCGCAGCGGCATTCTCGGCAACGCGTCGGTTCACTCGTTTACTGACCTGGGCCTGTCGGGGCAAATTCTGCTGTATCTCCTGGCGTTCGTGGTCATGGCCATCGTGCTGATGGTTGTCAAGTGGAAGAGAATCCCGAGCGACGACGATGAGGCTTCGGTTTATACCAAAGAGTTTTGGGTATTTATCGGAGCAATCGTGCTGTGTTTAGCCGCTTTTCAGGTTATCGCTACGACGTCCATCCCGGTCTACAACAAGATTCTGGAAGCGTTCGGCAAGGTGTCGAACTTAGCTCTGCCCGCCGATCAGCCCGCTCACTACAGCAAATTTCAGATCTGGTTCTTTACCGTGATCGCTCTGCTGACGGGTATCGGCCAGTATATGTGGTGGCGTAAACTGGAGAACAAAAAGTGGGACGCGCTCGTCACGCCCGCCATCCTGACGCTGCTCATCAGCGCAGCCGTAATTACGTTTGGTGAGATCAAAAACCCGGTGTACATGGCCCTGATGGTCGCGTCGGTATTTGCGCTGACGACCAACGGGACGATTCTGTTAGCCATTATCCGGGGAAATTACCGGCTGTCGGGCGGGGCGATTGCCCACATCGGTATGGCTTTGATGCTGATCGGTATTTTGTACTCGTCGGGTTTCACCAAAGTTATTTCCCTCAACAGCACGGGTATGCTCATCTCGAAGGAGGACGTGTTTACGAAGGATAACAACAAAGAAAACAAGGAAAACACGCTGCTGTGGCTGAACCAGTCGGAGCGCATGGGACCCTACCAACTGACCTATCGCGGACGGCGCATCGAAGCCCGCGACGTACCGGGCTACATTTCGAGCAAGGACGTTACGGTGATCGAAGGCGACTTCCACGGCATTGCCCAGCGCGACATCGAGCAGAACGGTAAGCTGTATCACAAAAAGGGCGATACGCTGGCTCTGTACCCCGAGAACACGTATTACGAAGTGGAATACCGCGAACCGAACGGTAAAATATTCACGCTCTACCCCCGCGCTCAGGTCAACGAACGGATGGGCCTGCTGGCCTCACCCGATATTCGCCACCAGGCAGGTCGCGACACCTACACCTTCGTGTCGTCGGTGCCGGACCCCAGTGCCGAGAACACCTGGAAAAAAACCGAAACATATTCGGTGGCGGTGAAAGACACATTTTTCGTGAATGACTACGTAGCCATTCTGGACGACGTAGCCCGGACAAACGAGGTGGAAGGGATGGACATTGGACCGAACGACGCGGCTGTGAAAGCGCGGGTGCGGGTGCTCGACAAAAACGGTGAGCACATTCTCAGTCCAACGTTTATCATCAAAGATCGGCTGGTAGGTCGTCGGGCCGAAACGAGCGACGAGTTAGGTGTTCGCATTCAACTCAATGAGATCAACCCACAGACGGGTAAGTTCACCTTCGCCGTCAACACGACCCAGCGCGACTACATCGTGATGAAAGCCCTGGAAAAGCCGCTTATCAACCTGCTCTGGATCGGCTCCCTGATTGTGGTGCTGGGTTTCCTGATCGCCACCATCCGACGGTATCGGGAGTTCTCGAAAATGAAGGTGAAGAGTGCGTAGATTTTCAGTCACCCCGACGCAGCCGGGCGGCCGGTGCCGAGGGATCTCGATTCTGATATATAATTGAGATCCCTCGGCACCGGCCGTCGGGCCGGGTGGCCGATGCCATGAATAGAAAAATGAAACTCTCCGAAATCCTCCTTCTCGCGGCAGCGGCCGGTTTTCTGACCATCTGGATTGCCGAATTTCAGCGAACCTCTCTCGCAGAAAGCTACTGGCTGCTCATGCTGTGTCTGGCGTTCCTGCTGGCGTTTCAATACGCTAAAAACCGGCGGCTCCAGCGCGAAAAGACCGTTTCGCCAACCATCAGGCAAATGGTGAACGACCGGAAGAAGTCGACCCAACCGGGCAAAAAAACACTGGGAAAGAAATGATATACCCGTAGTTTTACAGCACTTACTGACCGGCTGACCACGTTTGGATTCCTACGCGTTACTTTTTGGTGCTCTCCTTGCCCTCGTGCTGGCCGGTTTTTTTTCGGCCGTTGAGATGGCTTACGTGTCGGTGAACCGGCTGTATTTTGAACTCCACAGCAAGCAGGGGCCGCTGGGCGAAAAGCTCGTGTCAGGCTTTCTCAAAAACCCTATTCTGTTTGTTGGCACCACGCTAACCGGCAACACGCTCTTTCTGGTGCTCTACGTCGTGCTCAGCGTGTCGGTGCTGAACCCGCTGCTGATGGCTCTGCTGCCCGATGCCTACGACAGCCCATTCCTGCTCGTGGTGCTGGAAACGATTATCCTGACGGTCGTTTTTTTGCCCTTAGCCGATTACCTGCCCAAAAGTCTCGCCCTGATCCACCCCGACCGGTTTTTGGAGTGGTTAGCCATTCCGCTGTGGGTCATTTATCAGGCCATTGCGCCGGTCGTGCGGGTGCTGGTTGGCATAGCACGGTTCTTTATTCGGTACGGACTGGGTAAGAAAAATCCGCAGATTCGGCCGGTCTTCGGTTTGACAGACCTGAATCACTACCTCCAGCAACTGAATCAGAAAACCGATACAGAAGAAAACGTGGAAGTAGACACCCGGATTTTCAATAAAGCCATCGAATTTCGTGACGTGCGGGTGCGCGATTGCTTGGTTCCCCGTACTGAGATTGCCGCCGTCGCCGTCGATGACACCGTCGAGGAGCTCAGGCAGGCATTTCAGGACAGCGGCCACTCGAAAATCGTGGTCTACCGCGACACCATCGACGACGTAATTGGCTATTGCCACGCCCTGGCCCTGTTCCGTAAACCCGCCACGGTCGAGGAAATTATCACCCCCATTATCACCGTTCCCGAAACCATGCCCGCCCAGGATTTGCTGCTCCGGTTTCTGTCGGAACGAAAAAGCCTGGCGTTGGTAGTCGATGAGTTTGGCGGCACAGCCGGAATTGTCAGCGTGGAGGACATGGTCGAGCAGATTTTCGGCGAGATTCAGGACGAGTTCGATACCAACGAAGACTGGGTAGAGCGGCAGCTCGACGATACGAACTGGCTGCTCAGTGCCCGCCACGAAATTGACGACCTGAACGAAAAATACGGCTGGAGCATCCCGGAGGGCGACCGGACATCGGTTCGCTACGATACCCTCGGCGGGCTGATTGTGGCCACCAACGAAGACATTCCGCAGGTCGGCGAGGTCATTGAGTTTGCCCCGTTCACGTTCACCATCATGTCGATGGACGGCACCCGAATCGACACGGTAAAAGTGAAATTAAATCAGGAATAATTGGAACCCACCGCTTCAGCGTTGGGTCAAGCGGGCAAATAGAGTCGGAACGTAGCTCCCTGACCGAGTTCACTAACGGCAGTGATAGCCCCCCGGTGATTTTCGGCAACCCGTTTGCAGATAGCCAGCCCTACGCCCGTACCCGCGTATTTTTGACGGGTATGCAATCGCTGAAACACCCCGAAAATCTGGTCTGCGTACTTCATGTCGAAGCCAATCCCGTTATCGGACAGACTGATCTCGTGGTAGAA
>JAYTAC010000309.1:0-4119 GCA_043737755.1 Spirosoma sp. | reverse complement strand
TGATGCCCGGCGCAGGATAAAAATGGGTGGCCTTCCGATTGCCGATGGTGATGGTGCCGGTTTTGTCCAGCAGCAGTGTGTCGATGTCGCCCGCCGTTTCAACAGCCCGGCCCGATTTCGCAATGACGTTGGCCCGCAACGCCCGATCCATACCGGCAATCCCAATGGCCGACAGCAGCCCGCCGATGGTGGTCGGAATCAGGCAGACGAACAGCGAAATCAGCGCGGCAATCGTGATGGGCGTGTTGGCGTAGTCGGCAAACGGTTTCAGGGCGACGCAGACGATGATGAAGATCAGGGTGAAACCCGCTAACAGAATCGTCAGGGCAATTTCGTTGGGTGTTTTCTGCCGGGTAGCTCCTTCGACCAGCGCAATCATTTTGTCCAAAAACGATTCGCCGGGCTGCGTCGTCACCTGCACCTTAATCTGGTCCGAGAGCACTTTCGTACCACCCGTCACGGATGATTTGTCGCCCCCGGATTCGCGGATGACCGGGGCTGACTCGCCCGTGATGGCCGATTCGTCAATAGTCGCCAGGCCTTCGATGATCTCCCCGTCGGAGGGGATAATGTCGCCCGCTTCGCACAGAAAAATGTCGCCTTTGACGAGTTGGGCCGACGAGATCGTTTCCACCCTGTTGCCCGTCCGGATTATTTTGGCGGGCGTTTCCTGACGGGTTTTACGGAGTGATTCGGCCTGCGCTTTGCCCCGCGCTTCGGCAATGGCCTCGGCGAAGTTGGCAAACAGCACCGTAATCAGCAGAATGAGCGTGATAACGACGTTGTAGCCCAGCGACCCCTGCGTGGTATCGCCCGACACCGCGATGTAGATCGTCACCAGCAGCATAATGAGCGTACCGATTTCAACGGTAAACATCACCGGATTTTTGATGAGCTGCGCCGGGTTGAGTTTGATGAAGGCCGCTTTTATTGCCGACCCGACCAGCTCACCCTGGAACAGACTTGGAGAGGATGATTGCTTTGCCATTTTTGGTATCTTTGATAAAACGTGATTCGTTATGACGGTTGACCATGAGTTTCTTGAAGCGGTTGTTCAAAAAGAACTTGGCTTCCACTCGATGGACGAGTTTGTTAAGCAGCAGGCGTACGCTATTTTTCAGCAGAAACTCACTGAAACAGAGTCCGTTGTTGTTCGCTACGAAGCGAAATACGGTATGAGTCTGGATCAGTTTCAGCAACGAATTGTCAATCCGAAGGACGACGTGCTCATGCATTTTGGTATCATTGAGAAAGAAGACGACCTGATGGACTGGGAATTTCAGCATCATGCCCTGCCTTATTTTCGCCAGCGTCTCGAACAACTTGCCGCATGAGTGTGATTGCGGACCGTTTCAGCAGAATTATTCGCCGGTTCAACAATAACCTAATTACTATTGCTGACCACCAGCAGGTTCTCCGCACAGATATTCGATTCATTGACGATACGCGATTGGTTGCGTTTGAATACACCTATTTCGACACGGGCCGGACCAAATACAGCTACCAATGGATGAACGCGGCCAACGAACTTATTCACCGTTGGGACAACGCCCACGAGGTAGACCTGCCCACCTCACCCCATCACCAGCATATTAGCTCCGAAAATAATGTGCTTCCTTCCGAACCAATGACGCTGGAAACAGTGCTCACCCTCATCGCTGATCGGCTCTCAGCCTGATGCAATCCCTTGCGTTGCCATTTTTGGTATATTTGAAAAAGCGTGATTCAGTTATGACCACTACATTGGGTTCTGCACTTGAAGAAACGGCTCACGCGCTGGGCTACCAAAGCGCAAGTGCTTTTGCTGAAATCGAACTGAGAAACCGTGCATCTCAGAAACTGGCTTATTTCAAGAGCCGGGTCGATTTATATGAACAGAAATACGACATGTTGTTCGATGAGTTTATGTAGCGTGTCCCGAATCAGAAAAATGTGGACCTGAAACGGTTTAGCATTATTGAGAAGGAGGACGACTCCATGGACTGGGATGATAGTTTACACTCACTACGCTTCTACGCTGTAGTGCTGACTTTCATCGCCACTCGACTCACTTCAGACTGAAATATTCCGCCAGCGGTCCCAGCGCGAGGGCGGGGAAAAATGACAGGGCGGTGAGGATGAAAATAACGGCGAAAACCATCAGCCCAAACGTCGGGGTGTCGACCGGCAGCGTACCCGCCGATTCAGGAACGTATTTTTTGCGGGCCAGCAAACCCGCAATCGCTACCGGGCCAATGATGGGAATAAACCGCCCCAGCAACAGCACAATACCCGTCGAGAGGTTCCAGAAAACGTTGTTGTCGCCCAGCCCCTCGAAGCCCGACCCGTTGTTTGCATTGGCCGACGTAACTTCGTACAGCATCTCGGTGAAACCGTGGAAATCAGGATTGTTGAGCCAGGCCGACGGTTTGACAATCCAGTCAATGTCACCGTAGTTAATGAACACCCAGGCAGCCACGGCCGTAACGCCCTTCACGAGCAACGTACTTAGCAAAGCCACGATTGACGCAATCTTGATCTCACGAGCCTCCACTTTACGCCCGAACAGTTCGGGTGTCCGGCCAACCATCAGGCCCGAGATAAACACGGCAATAATCAGGAAATAATAGAAGTTCAACAGACCGGCCCCTACCCCACCGTAGAACGCGTTAACCATCATGCCCAGCAGTTGCATCATGCCCGAAAGAGCCATTGACGAGTCGTGCATGGAGTTGACCGATCCGGTTGAGATAACCGTTGTGGCAATACTCCAGTAGGCCGATGCCAACGCCCCGAAGCGAACTTCTTTGCCCTCCATTGCCCCCGCCGACTGCGAAACGTCCATCTTCGCCAGAGCCGGGTTGCCGCCTAACTCACTAAAAATCGTGGGGAACAGCAACAGAAAAAATCCGACCGTCATCACCCCGAAGATCATCCCCGAAAACCGCCTGCGGTTGACGTAGAAACCCAGCGCAAAAATCATGGCGATGGGAATCAACATCTGCGCCACCATCTCGACCATGTTGGTGAGGTAGTTGGGATTCTCGAGGGGGTGGGCGGAGTTGGCCCCGAACCAGCCGCCCCCGTTGGTGCCGAGGTGCTTGATGGCGATCATGGCAGCGGCCGGGCCGCGCGACACCCCCACCGTGTCGCCCTGCATCGTAACGATGCTGTCCTTACCATCGAAACTGGCCGGGACACCGTTGAACACTAATATCAGGGCCACGACGAGCGAACCGGGCAGCAGCAACCGGGTGATCGAGCGGGTGAAAAGCACGTAAAAGTTACCGACCGTTTCAGCCACCTGGGGTATGAACGAGCGGAACAGCAGCACGGCAGCCGCGATACCCGTTGCTGCCGACGTAAACATCAGAAACATCATCACGGCTAATTGCGTCAGGTACGTGGCCCCCGACTCGCCCGAATAGTGCTGTAGGTTGCAGTTGACCATGAAACTGATGGCCGTGTTGAAGGCTAAGTCCGGCGTCTGCGACGGGTTACCGTCCGGGTTCAGCGGCAGACTCCCTTGAAACAGCAGCAGCACAAACCCAAACAGCAGCAATACGGCATTGAGCGTCAGCAGGGCCACCAGATTCTGTTTCCAGGTCATTTCGGCCGTTTCGTCGATGCCGCCCAACCGGTAAATGAGCCGCTCCAAGGGCTTCATGAAGCCAAAAGCCGACCCCGTGCCGCTTCGGTTAGGTTCGTCCTTAAATACGTTGGCAAGAAACTTGCCCAGCGGAATCGCCAGCAGGACCGTCAGGCCGTACATGACGATAACGCCAATCCATTCTGTAGTCATCGTGTGGTAGAAATGAGTTAGAATTTTTCCGGTTTGATGAGCACATACAGCATGTAGGCGAAGACCATCAGCGCGGCAATAAAAACAAGTGTGATCATGACAGTCCGGGCAACCCGGTATTTACGTTAGATATGCTCAAACCACTCGATGGCTTTGTAGAAAACAACAAAGCAGAGGATGGCCGAAATGATTAGCAACAGAAGGGTACCCATGTTTTTGAGATAAATGATTGTTAACAAAGACCCCATGCCAAGAAATGGTCCAATCTGAACGGTAATAGCGAAATGACAAGCTAATCATCGTTCAATCAGCTATTTACGCTTGTCGATAGTCAGCGG
>JAYTAC010000308.1:0-1565 GCA_043737755.1 Spirosoma sp. | reverse complement strand
GTATTGATTCCGTCTGCCGACCGGGAAGTTGAATGCCTACTTGTGTAGAGCGATTTCTACATAACCCACCCGTGTATGTACTAATCTGCCCGTTTGTCTGATTAAATGAAGTGAGGCCTGTCAACCATGTTCTACGCAAAGAATTACTTACTAAGTAGTTGACAGTCAATAGTATAATTGCTCTTTGTACTGACGAAAGACGTGAAACGATCAAACGAAAGTCGGGGTGTGTACGTTAAAACCATGAATCAGTTAAAACTCTCGTTCAACCCGGTTTATGTCCTTACTCAAGTCTGTTTTTACGCTGTTGCTGATCGGCAGCACATTGTTGGTAGCCCCAACCGGCTGTCAGACATCCACCATCATGGACCCCGCGACTGTCCCCGTCCGGACGCTCGTCAGCAGTTCGCTCATCAGCGATGTTTCGGCTGTTCAACTGCGCGGTCGTTATACCGGCGTTAGTGCGGCATTTCAGTTTTTTGTCCGCTACGGCGTCAGTGCCTACCGAATCGAGTACACCACCACGAACAGCGACGGAACCAAAATCAACGCGTCCGGGGCGGTCCTTATCCCCACCGAGGCTGGTAAGCCGGTGCCGACGGCCGCCATGCTGAGTATGCAGCATGGCACGATTCAGAGCGACAGCGATGCCCCCTCAAATTTCGGAATCAGCAGCGAAGCCTATTCGCTGGGGTCGCTGTTTGCGTCGCAGGGCTACATCATTGCCGCCCCCGACTACATTGGCTACGGGGCGTCCAAACAGGTGCCCCACACCTACGAACACCGGAGTGGGCTGGCTACGGCTTCGCTCGACATGTTGCGGGCTACCCGTGAATTTCTCGCCGACAAAAATGTCAACTGGGACAAGCGGCTGTTTTTGGCGGGCTACTCCGAAGGGGGGTATGCCACGATGGCACTCCAAAAGAAAATAGAGGAGGAAACCGGCAGCGAGTTCAACGTGGTGGCGTCGAGTTGCGGGGCGGGGGCTTATGACAAAACGGCGTTCATGCGTCAGATTGTCAGCGAGCGTACCAGTGGCATTGCCAGCATCAATCGCCTGTATGTGTGGGTACTGCTGACGTATGACCGCATCTACGGCCTGAATCGCCCCATGACGTATTACTTCAAAGAGCCTTATGCGTCGCAGGTGACGGCCAAAGGCAAAGACGTCGACATCAGTGTGAGCCTGAACACGACATTTACCGACTCGTTCAAAAAAGCCGTTGCCGACGGCACCGATGCCAACTTTCTGAAGGCCGTGCAGGACAACGACATCCACGACTGGAAACCCCGCGCTCCCACCCGGCTCTACCACGGCGACGCCGACGAGACGGTGCTGTACCTGAACTCGCAGAACGCCTACGAAGCCATGCGAAAGCGGGGTGCTGTCAACGTCAGTCTGGAAACGCTGAAAGGAGCCAATCACGCCAGTGGTATTCTGGGATTCGTGACCGGCACCTACTCATTCTTCGGCACGTTTCAGTAACTCACAAACGCAAACGATTTGCTGTCGGGCGACCAGCCGGGGACGTTGATTGTTCCTTGCCCACCCGTAAACCGGGCCA
>JAYTAC010000307.1:0-1567 GCA_043737755.1 Spirosoma sp. | reverse complement strand
GAACACCGGACGAGTCTGGCTGGGTGAACATCGCCATCAGCGTGATGAACCCGCCGTATGACCCGCCGTAGATACCGATGCGGTTTGCGTCGACGCCCTGCGTTTGCACAAGCCACCGGGCCGCGTCGACGTGATCGTCCAAGTCCTTGCCGCCCATGTGCCGGTAGATGCCCGTGCGCCAGTCGCGTCCGTAGCCCGCGCTGGCCCGGTAGTCGATGTCCAGAACGGTGTAGCCTCTGTCGGTCAGCAGGTTATGGAACATGTACTCGCGGAAATACTGGCTCCACCACTTGTGCGCATTCTGCAAATAGCCCGCCCCGTGGACGAATACCACACTTTTGCCATTGGCACTCACCGGTTTATAGAGCCGGGCGTAGATCGTCTGTCCGTCGCGGGCGGGGATGGTTACGAGTTGGGGTTCGCGCCAGGGGTAGGCGTTGAAGACGTCGGTGGGGGAGTGGGTCAGTTGAACAACCGTCCCGGCGGTCTGTAAGGACACAGACTGGGGGGGTGCGTCAGCGGTCTGTTTCCTCACAGACCGTTGTGATTCTCGTTTGGTGACTTCACGCAATCCTGTTTCGGCTACGAACAATTCCCACGGCCGGTTTGCCGACGAGTGGCGGATGGCCATGCGCGTTTCGTCGGGCGAGAGCGTCACGTCGTTGGCACCGGTCATCGTCGTCAGCCGGACGCGCTGCGGCCCGCCCGTTGTGTCCGTACTATTGACCGACATCCGATACCAGTGCTGTTCGCCGGGATGGACTTCGTTGGTTTGCAGGGAAAAGTGCGTTTTGTCGGCCGATAGCTGCACCTGCTGCACTTCAAACGTGCCCGACGTCAACTGCTTTTTCTCCTGCGTCAGCACATTGACGGTGTAGAGGTGCGAATAACCGCTTTCTTCCGATTGATACCAGAGCGTCTGATTATCAGCTAAAAAGCCGATGTTGCCCGTCGAGACGGTGGAGCCGATGCCCGGACCCGCCACCCAGGTACTGTCGTGCTGTCGGTCGAGGAGCGTGAGCCGGGGCACGTTGGCCGACCCTGCGCTCGGGTCTAACCGCATGATCCACCGGTCTTTGTAGTCCGTTGACCGCACCACTACCACGCACAGCTTGCCGTCGGCCGACCAGACTGGGCCGTTGACGATCACCGGCCGGACTTTTTTGGCCGTATCGGGTTTGGTCGTGCCGGTGCTGATGGCTTTCAGATAATCGGGCTGGTCATAGATACCCGGAATGCTCCTGACATTGACCGACCAAACGGTGTCTTTACCGATGCTGTAGACGAAAAACTCCTGCGTTGGCTGCGGTGCCCCAACTTTGGTGCGGGCCGGGAGTTCTTCGGTGTAGCCCGACTCGGTGACGTAGCTGGGCACCTGAGCCGGTTTCGCGTTGGTTGCCGGTTTGACGAGCCGATACGTCACAAACGTTCCGTTGGGGCTAACCTGCTGGTTGGTCAACTGCCTGCCGTTGAGGTATACGGCCTTCGGATGTGGGGGGCGATCCGCTTTGCTGATGCGCTCCCCCTCGTCTTTTTTAGCCTTGCGTTCGCTCAACACCGTCGATAG
>JAYTAC010000306.1:0-4134 GCA_043737755.1 Spirosoma sp. | reverse complement strand
TCATTCGGGTTGCCGTTGTGCCACCGCCACACGATGACGATGTCGTGCTCCGGGTCTACCCAAACCGTGTTCGACCCCGCGCCGAGAGCCGCAAAGCTGGTCGTCGGGGCGTCGGGCCAGGGTTTTTTTCCGGACTCACCTTTGCCCGTATTGAGCCACCACAGGTAGCCATAGTCCGGTCCAATGGGGCCGGGTGTGGTAGCCTGTTTCACCCAGTCGGCGGAAACGATCTGCCGGTCTTTCCATCGTCCCTGCCGCAGAAACAGATACCCGAACCGGGCCAGGTCGCGGGCACTGATCCACAGCCCACCACCCCAGCGGGTGCCGCCACTCACCGACGGCATCGGTTTTCCGTCGATGTCGGCCACGGCGGTTGGATACGGAATGTACTGCCACGAGTCCGACGCACCGATGGGGTTCATAATCTCGTCGCGCACCACGTCGGGCAGCGGCTTTTTCCACAATCGCAGCAGCGACAGGGCCATCCGGTTGATTCTGACATCGTTGTACTCGTAATACGTGCCGGGCTGCTGGATGGTCCGGGGTTTGCGCTCGCCCTTGCCGAAGGCTTCTTTACCAATAAAATCACTGCTTTTACCCCACATCGTGCCTTCCCA
Organism: Spirosoma sp.; assembly: GCA_043737755.1. Taxonomy (GTDB): domain Bacteria; phylum Bacteroidota; class Bacteroidia; order Cytophagales; family Spirosomataceae; genus Spirosoma. The sequence continues at coordinate 3,517 of JAYTAC010000306.1, read as the reverse complement.
CTCGCTGGACTGTTGCAGGTGATGCTCCCATGTAACAGTCCGGTTCTGCACCGACTCGTAGCCGCCGTCGTGAATCAGGTTTGCCACGGGTTGACGAACATCCGGGATCATACCGCGCTCGTAACTAATTCCCACCACGGTCGAGAGTACGCTTTTCGCCACGCTGTACGTCGGATCGGGCCGCCGGGTGTCGCCCCACTCGGCCACAATGTAGCCGTGGCGAAGAATGATGCCGTTGGTCGTGGCCCGGTTAGTGGGCATGGGACCGAGGAGTTTACCGAAAATTTCCTCCTGCGTCGAAAAATCAGGTTTCATTTGGCTCGACTCCTGCGTTTTAGCAAAAGCTACGGCCGCGTCGAGCCGGGCCGCATCCATCCCGACTTTAGCCGGTTCCCGCCGTGCCCAACCGTCGCCTTTGGCCGGAAAGTAAGGGGTGGCGGTGGTAGCGGGCCGCTGGCAGGCAACCGTCAGGCTTACTAAGAAGTAAGCTAAAAACAGACGCGTAGAAGGTTGTATCATGCTGTGACTGGTGTCTGGGTCAGCCTCCGGCTGGCCCGCGTGAAATCGTAAACCGGGCCAGCCGGAGACTGACCCAGACGTTATTTATCGCTCCAGCCTGAAATCCTTGTCCACGGCGGGGCGTTGCGGGCGGTTGGCGATGTCCCAGCCGGTGAGGTACATCCAGCGGGCGATGTTCGTCACTTTGCCGGTGTCGATGCGGTCGGGTTCGTCTTTGGGCGTATGGTAGTCGGGGTGAAGCAGGCTCGTGAAGGCAATGGCCGGGATGTTGGCGCGGGCGTAGGGCAAGTGATCGGAGCGGAAATACCAGCCTTCGGGGTGGTCTGGTTTGTCCCACAGCGTGTCGAGTTTGAACCGTGCCCCGGCGGTCGCATTGGCCGACAGAGCTGCATTCACCAGATCGGCCGAGTTGCGGTGCGGGGGCTGCTGACCCAGAATACAGGCACTGTCGGGGGCGTTGCGGCCAATCATCTCGGCGTTCAGCACCGCCACGATGGACTCACGCGGTACGGTTGGCTGGGCTACGTAATAGCGCGACCCCAGCAATCCCCGTTCCTCGGCCCCGTGAAAGACAAACAACGCCGACCGTTTGGCCGGTTGCTGCACGAATGCCCGCGCAATAGCCATCGTCGCCACGCAGCCGCTGGCGTTGTCGTCGGCCCCGTTCCAGATCGAATCCCCGGCTACGGCCCGCCGGACGCCGTCGTGGTCCTGGTGGGTGCTGAACAGAACGTGCTCATTTTTGAGTGTCGGATCAGTGCCCGGCGTTTTAGCGATGATGTTCACCGACGGATAATTGAAACTCTCGACGTTGACCACGTTCGTGAACTGCTGACCGGGCTGTTTGACCATCTCCAGCGCACTCATCGGCAGCCAGACGGTGGGAGCCTGCGAAAAAATGCGCGTGTTGGGTCCGCCGGGCAGATCGTAGCGGCCTCGTTCGAGACCCGTCGTCCACCGCTCAAAATACGATTGCGCGGCCGCGTCGGACACCCACACCACGGCTACGGCACCCGCTTTGATGAGTTCGGTAGCCCGCCGGTTCATCGTGCCAAATAAGTGCCGCCGGTAGCTGATCTCTGCCGGTCCCGTTCCTGAGAATTGCAGGGCTACGGCTTTGCCTTTGATATCCGCTTTGGCCAATTCGTCGGGTGTGCCGGTGCCGATAAATACCAACGGCGCATCGACCGAGGCAACGGCCGGAGCCAGCAGAAAAGCATCCTGTCCGTGCGTAAGTACTTGACTGCCAATGCTGAGTCGGCTGGTTTCGGTGATGCGCGTCCGCTGGATATGGAAAAATTGAAAGAACGTACCATCGTCGCCAGCGGGTTGCAGGCCCATTGCCCGCAGTTGCTCGGCGATCCAGACCGACGCTTTCAATTCGTCTAACGAACCACCTTCTCGGCCCCGGAAATGGTCGCCCGCCAGCGCGAACAAATCCCGTTTGATGTCCGCTTCGCGAATGGCCGACAGCGCGTTGCTGTTTGTTTTCGAGTTGGATTTCGACTGGGCGTATGCGGTGAATGATTGTGCAGCGAGCAGAATCAGCAGCCCGGCTGTGAGGTACTTGTGGCGAATCATTGGCGGTTGGTCAGAAAATAGTTGCGTTGAGCAAAGCTACTTCCCGGCGGGCAAATGATTGGCGTAATGGTTCGGAAAAGGAGGGAAGCACGACGTAGGCTGATACGAACGCTGCGCTGCCGTTTTTGGCGGATTGACGGGAACTGGCTTTGCCGGTTGGGGTTGTTTTGGCGCGAAAAAGATAAAATAAATCGCCATTACCAGCATGAACAGGATAGCCGCCGTGGTGGTCGCAATCCAAAGCGGCCACAGTCGTTTGCGGTTTGCCGACGCGTGAATGCGCTGGTGGAGGATGTTGCGCAGGTCGGCCAACTGCTCGGCAGCGGGTCGGCCCGTGGCGTCGGTGGTCGTTTGGTGCATGGCGTCCAAACCCGCCAGCGCGTCGGCGTAGAACGGGTCCCGGAGCAGAATACGCTCCACGCGGTGCTGCGCCGGTCCGCTCAGCAGCCCGGCCCGATAGTTGCGTAGATCGTCGAAGGTGAGTTGGTCGTTCATGAGTGCTTGCTGAGGCAAAGTTTCAGATTTCGCCGACCATTCTGCAAATAACTTTTCACCTGTTTCAGGTCGTACCCCGTTAAATGGGCCACGTCGGTATAGCTTTTCTGTTCCAAATAAAACAGCGTCAGGCAGGTGCGCTGCTCGGTGGGCAGCGTTTGCAGGCAGGCGTCCAGGCGGGTCAGGTCTTCTTCGAGATCGAGGTCATCCTGCCCGTCGTCTGCTAATACCAACCCATCGTCGGTGTGACCATCGCTGGTACCGGTCGGCAAGGCAATAAGTGGATGGGTCTGTTTTTTGCGAAGCTGCATCAGGCAGTAGTTGCGGGCGACGCTGTGGAGCCACGGCTGAAACTGCTGCACGTCGTGTCGGCGCAGGTCGGTTACCAACTGCTCAAACAGATGCATCACCGCATCTTTGGCTTCGTCTTCGTCGCGCAGGTAGTTGTAGCACACGGCATAAACGAGTTCCATGTGCTGTTCATAGAGTTCGCCCAGCACCGCCAGATCGCCCGTGGCGCGATAAGCCGCCACATACGCCGACGCATCGGCATACTGATTGGTGGTGGGTTTGGGTCTGCGAAACCGTTTCAGAAACATGCGGGGCTAAGCTGCTTGACTGTATGATGCGATGAATCGTTACATTCCACAAACTAAAGCACCGCATCGGCGGACCGACAGATGACGCGGATACTGCGAATTAACGCGGATTTTTAATGCAATTTTTTAATCCTTGCTAAATCTGTAACATCTGCGTCATCCGTCGGTCCGCCGATGCGGTGCTATCTCTTATGCCTCACCGCCAACCCACCACCGGCCCGCTGCTCGGCCTGCGTATTCTTGACCTCACCCGGCTGCTGCCCGGTCCGCTCGGCACAATGCTCATGGCCGACATGGGTGCCGACGTTATCAAGATCGAAGAT
>JAYTAC010000305.1:0-1572 GCA_043737755.1 Spirosoma sp. | reverse complement strand
CCCACGATCGAACCGCCGACCCCGCCATCTGGAGCCTGAGCGAACCCTACGGTGCGCCCGACTGGTTTCCCTGCCGCGACTCTCCCGGCGACAAAGCCGATTCGTCCTCGATGCGCATCACGGCTGCACGGCGGTTCGTGTCGGTTTCCAATGGCACCCTCATCAGCACCACCGACAACCCCGACAGCACCCGCACCTACCACTGGCGCAACAGCTACCCCATCGCGCAGTACCTGATTTCGGTGGCCATGTCGAACTACACGCAGTACGATACACCCTTCACCTCCGGCGGTCAGACCCTGCCCGTTGCGCACTACATCTACCCCGAAGTGCTGCCATTGGTCCGCGCCAACCTCGACCTGACACCGGGTATGCTGAGGCTGTTCACCAACCAGTTCGGGCCGTATCCCTTTTTGCGGGAGAAATACGGCCACGCGCAGTTTGGGCAGGGCAACGGGGGCATGGAGCACCAGACCGTCAGTTCGATGGAAGAACGGGCGATAACGCCTAATGTAATTGCGCACGAATTAGCTCACCAGTGGTTCGGCGACAAGATCACTTGCCGCGACTGGCAGAACATCTGGCTCAACGAAGGTTTTGCATCCTACGCCGAAGCCCTTTATGCCGAGTCAGCTACTGGGCGGGCGGGCTACCAGTCGACGATGAACACGTTTCTGAGCCGCGCCCGCAACGCTCGGGGCAGCATTTACGTGCAGGATATCAGCAACTTCGCCAATATATTCAACAACAACCGCAGCTACGCCAAGGGGGCCACCGTCCTGCACATGTTGCGGGGCGTGGTGGGCGACAGCACGTTTTTTCGCATCCTGCGGACGTACTCGGCCAGCCCGTCGGTTGCGTATGGCACGGCTGTAACGGAGGACTTTCAGGCCGTGACACAGCAGGTGTCGGGACAAAATCTAACCCCATTTTTCAGGCAGTGGATATACGGCGAAGGCTACCCCACCTACCGGGCAACGGTGTCAGGCGGCACGTCGGCCAGCACAATTACCGTCCGCTTAGAGCAGCGCAACACGGTTGCCAGCGAACCGGCTTCGTTTACCATGCCGGTGCAAATTCGGGTGCAGTCGGCAGCGGGCGACACAACGGTTACGGTGTCTAACGACCGCGCCGACCAGACGTTCACGCTGCCCGCACGGGGACCGGTGACGGGCGTTCTGGTCGACCCCGACAACCGGATTCTGAGGACGGTGGAGACAACGATCCTGCTGCCTGCCCTCGTTACGGCCGTGACCGAGCCGCTTCAGGATTTGTTCCGCGTATACCCCAATCCGGCGACCAACACGCTGACTGTCGACTTTGCCACGGCTACCCCCGGTCCGGCCACGCTGCGGCTGGTCAATCTGCTGGGTCAGCGGGTCCAAACCTTGACCGAACGTCGTCTGGCGCCGGGCAACCACACCCGAACGCTCGACCTGCACGGCCTTTCGGCGGGCCGGTATGTTCTGACGGTAGAGACGCCGGACGGCCCGCAAAGCCGGACCGTTCTGGTACGATGAACCACGTCTCCGCTCCAACGGGCATCTATCCGGGCTGAACTGTTTTTCAGCG
>JAYTAC010000304.1:0-1572 GCA_043737755.1 Spirosoma sp. | reverse complement strand
CGATCATGTAGAAATCCAGCCCGGAGAAACCGCACAACTCAGCCACGGTCGGGTCGGTACTGTTGGAGATGATACCCAGAACGGGCTGGGCGTTTGTGAGCCGGGTCTTAACGATATTTTGCTTCATTCAATGAGTAGGTAGACGGGCGGTTGTTGGCCGACTGTTGGCACTGGGACGTGGCAACGAGGTGGTAAGATTGTTGATTGGACACGAAAAAACAAATAATGCGCTTAGCCGCACCCTCCCCTTGTCCCAAATGGCCGGTTCAGGGTATTCCAATGAATCGGCTTCTGCCTGCTGCTCAACGAGTTTACCCGGTGCCACTGTCGAACCCGGCCAGTGGCAATGTTTCGAACGAGTGGCCAAACCGCCCAGTCCATCGAGCCGATACCCGCCGGTCGATTTGGCAATGCCGGAACGACCGGTTCCAATCAAAAAAACAGGCTGTTAGCCACCCGGAACGTATTGCAGTGGGCTTCCACAATGTCGGTCAGGCGGGGTGAGTAGCCGCCCCCCATCGACACCACAATGGGCAACCCGTGCCGGATGGCCTGCTCGAACACGAACGTGTCGCGCTGTTTGCACCCCTCCCGGCTAACGCTCAGCTTACCCAGCCGGTCAGACACCAGGATGTCGACGCCCGATATGAAAAACAGGAAATCGGGCCGGACACGCCCGATCAGGCCCGGCAGCGTGTCGTACAAGGTATTCAGGTAGTGCTCGTCGTCGGTGCCGGTGGGGAGTTCGATGTCCAGGTCGGATTGTTCTTTGCGGAGGGGATAGTTGTCTTTGCCGTGCATACTGAAGGTGAAAACGCGCGGCTCGTGCCGGAACATCACCGCCGTGCCGTTGCCCTGGTGCACATCTAAGTCAATCACTAAAATCTGCTTCGACCGGCCGGTTTCGAGCAGGTGGTGAGCCGCCACCCCCACATCGTTGAGCATACAAAAGCCCTCGCCCCGGTCGGGAAACGCGTGGTGCGTACCACCCGCCACGTTCATGGCAACGCCGTCGCGCCGGGCCAGTTGGGTGCAGTCGATGGTGCCCTGCGTGATGATCCATTCGCGTTCGATGAGGTCGGGCGTGAGCGGAAACCCGATCCGGCGCACCATCGCCGGGTCGACGGTCATCGCTTTCAGATTCTGTACGTATGCTGATGTATGCACCCCCAGCACATGACGGTCATTGACGGGGGCGGGACCGAAAAAATTGGCGTCGGTACAGGTGCCTTCGTAGAGTAGCTGCTCGTGAATCAGTTCATATTTGAGCATGGGAAACCGGTGCCCTTCGGGTAGCCGGAGCCGGTAGACCGACGAAAAAGCAATCTGAAGCATGGGGCGGGGCTGACGGCGCGGGAGTGTCCCGTTCGATAAGGAATCGTGCTCAGGTAACCCGCCGGTGCGGGCTTGTGTTACCAAACCGTGTAGTTTGCTCGTTGGAACGCTTTATCCAATGTACATGAAAACAGCCATCATTACCGGCGGAGGTCAGGGTATCGGCCGCGTCGTTACGCAGTATTTATTGACGCACGGCTACCGGGTGGCCATCTGGGAGTCCGACACCGACGCCCT
>JAYTAC010000303.1:0-4138 GCA_043737755.1 Spirosoma sp. | reverse complement strand
AGCCTTCGACCTACCGCGATATTCTGCAACTCCAGGAGTCAATTATGGCAGCCGGTTTCGAGATTATCAAAACCGAGAACCTTTGCACTTTCGACGGTCAGCCTGCTTTCTCGGCCGGACAGGGGGCGTAAAAAAAAGTCTCAGCCGGGTTTGGCTGAGACATCACTAACCAATAAATAAGCAACGAGCATGAATAATCAGCAAGAACTCCAACTGATTAACGGTCGCTTCACCTTAGCCGAAGCCGAGCAGCTGTTACATGATCTGGCGCAGGTCAAAACTTGTCACTACGTCCGCCGGATCATTGACCGACGAGGAACCGAGGAGGACATTAAAGCCGCTGAAGCCCGCATCAAGGCCATCGAAACGGATGTTCGGAAGTTGATCGTGCAACTGAGAAGCACAGCAACATCCGACCAGATGATTGATATGAGCGGGGTGATTATGATTCTGCCCGTTGGCTGAGTTACGACTCATGCTCTTCTTCGATGCGATAAATTGCCAGATCGCGCCCCATCTGATCGACATCGATTTTCATGTCGTTCAGTTCGCCGTTCTCCAGGTCGTACACCCAGCCGTGAATCTTGATGGTTTTGTCGAAAAAGTACTTCTGCTGGACAAACGACAATTTCATAATGTTCAGGCACTGCTCCCGAACGGTGATCTCGACCAGCAACCGATGACGGTCCTCATCGTTGTCAACTGCTTCCAGTTCGGCCTTGTGCATCCGGTAGATGTCCTGAATATTGCGCAGCCAGGTGTTCATGTAGCCAAAATCGCCGTGCTGAACGGCGGCTTTCACGCCCCCGCATCCGTAATGCCCGCACACGATGATGTGCTTAACGTGCAAGTGCTCAACGGCGTATTGCAGCACCGACAGGGAGTTGATGTCGTTGTTGGGCACCAAATTAGCGATGTTGCGGTGGATAAACACTTCGCCCGGCTTAACCCCCATAATGTTCTCGGGCTGAACGCGGCTGTCGGAGCACCCGATATACAGAAAATCAGGACTTTGGCTCAGGGCCATATCCTTGAAATAGTCCGGGTTTTGTTCGGTCTGTTCGGCAACCCACTTTTTGTTGTGGGTAAAAACCTGCTCGTATAACTCCATAAAAAGGGGTTGTTAGGTTGGTAAATGACGATGAACTGATGTTACGAAGGCAATTTATGATAATCCGGTCGTTCCCGCAATTTCGCGTCTGCATCCAACGCGGCCAACCCGCCGGACTGACCGCGCACGGTCCGAAATAGTAGAAAATCTGGCCGGATTTTATCAGGGGCACAGCAGAAAACGCAGTCCGGGTGCCAACAAAAAAGCCGCTCCGAATATCGGGGCGGCTTTCCGCTTCTATCCACACCATTTCAAGGCTGGCAACCAGGTGGTTGCCGGGCCTTGATGTTCAACCTTCCCTTTGTAAAGGATTGTTATGCTAAAGTAAGCAATTTCTTTGGTAATACAGCGAACTGAATTGCTCGTGCGACGGTTGCGACAGGCTATGAAGTTGACACTGTTTTGTTTAACAAACGTCAATAAAGTACTGAAAATTATTTGACGCCAAAAATTATATGAGTTTTGGTGTGACCTGCGGCCCATTATTACGAGTACCCTGCTCAGATGAGTTTTTGCCGTCAATGGCGTTCGTCAGCCGACCGTACCATTCTTCGCCATACGCGCGGATCAGTGCTTCGCGCACAAACTTGTAAATCGGCACGTTCAGCTGCTCACCGAAGCCGCAGGCGGGGCTGCAAATGGGCCAGCGGTCGTAGTTGAGCGCGTGGAACGATTCGTATTTGGTGATGCGGATGGGGTACAGATGACACGAGATGGGCTTTTTCCAGTCAACTTTTCCATCATTATAGGCCTCTTCAATGCCACACTTCAGAATGCCGCGTTCGTTCCAAGTGGCATACACGCACTCGCGCCCGCCAACGGTAGTGGTCACGTAACCACCGTCCCCGTCGGATTCGTAGCCGCCCTGCTGTTCGATCACCCGGATGCCTTCGGGCGAGAGATAGGGCTTCACGGCTTCGTAAATCCGGTCCAGCGTGGCCGGTTCGTCGCCTTCGAGGGGGGCACCCATATCGCCCTCCACACAGCAGGCTCCTTTGCATTTGTCTACGTTGCAGACGAAGAACTTCTCGGCTACGTCGTCGCTGATGCAGGTGTTATCTAACAGAATCATTGTGCATTACTTACTTTAAGCTTTTGTCCTTCGTTGACACCAACATCGGTCAACTTGTTCCATTCCTGAATTTGTTCGACGGTGACGCCGTACATTTTTGAGATGCGGAACATCGTTTCACCTTTCACGACGGTGTGGTAGGCCGTTCCCGACGGTGCGCTGACCGGCGTTACCGGCGAGGGCAGAACCGGCTTATCGGTTGGGATGGCCCGCACGTTCAGCCGCTGCCCCGCTTCCAGCCCGGCCGTGGTGGTGAGGCTGTTCATCGCCAGCAGTTCATCGACCGTCAGCCCATATAATTTCGAGATGCTGTAATACGTTTGTCCCGGCTCGACCATGTGCGTGGTGGCCGTTCTGTCGACCGGCACTATCACCACGGACGTTGACCGGATGGCAACCGGAGTTGCTGATGCACTGGCTCTCGGTTCGGTAATTACTGCGCTGGCAGGCGTGGCGCGTGGTTCGGGCTTCACCGCACCCGGTGCGGGTGGCCGGGGAGGGGCCTTGGCCGAAACCGTCGTCAGTGACCCGTCGGCTTGCTGTTCGCGCGGACCGTCATACGCCCGTTCGGTTGCCGGGCGATTTTCCGAAACAGACGGGCTGGCAGGTCGGCTGCGGGTCGGGCCATCCACCGTGATCGGTGCTGCGTCAAGGGTTTTCTGATCGGGTGCCGACGGATACAGCGGCCGGGCCGATGACCGCTCGGTCCGACTCGCCGGGCTGTTGCCCCCTTCCGACGAGCGCACGATCACTACCCGCTGCGACCCATCGGTCCCGACGGGTGGGGTGGTGGCCGGGCGGACAGCGGATGATGGCGCGGGCATTGACTGCCGAACCGGGCGCAATGGTTCGGACCGTTGAATGGTGGCCGGTTCCGACGTGCCGTCGTTGGGCGTTATGCCCCCGCCCACCAATTTAGGCTGGTACAGTTTGCGCTCCGATGCTGTGCGCGGTATGCCCTCGCTGCCTGTCGGCCGGTTTGGTGCGCCCGCTACGTCGCTAACGGCCGGGCTGGGTGTCCGGTCGTAGACCGGAGCGGTGGGTGCGTTGATAATCTCGACGGGTTTGTTGGTGGGTCGGCGTTCGCGGAGCCACATCACGCGGCCAACGGCTATTGATGGGGTTTGGCTCAGGCGGTTGTAGCGCAGGAGTTTCTTAAGCCGGATGGCGTACCGCTGCGAGATGCTGCGGACGGTTTCGTCATTGCGGACGGTATGAAAGGGCACGAGAGCTTTCCGGCGTTTTTTCGCCAAATAATAAACGTCCTTCGCCAGAACCGGGTCGCTCGCGTTCAGGTCGTTGTAGCGCAGAAAACTCGACACGCTGATTTTTGCCCGGCGGGCCAGCGATGCAACATTGTCGCCCGCCTGCGCCTGAATACCCGGCAATCCGTTGATTTCGTACAGAGTCGGGTCGTTTCGGCTGCCCGTCCCCGCCGTTACCCGGCGCAGCACGGGAAAGCCCACGTCGTTCTGACCGAAGTCGGGCGTTTTGCGACCACTCACGCTCACAATTTTCTGACGCACGTCGTTGATCCGGTCGTTCAGCACCGGAATGGCCATTACGTAGGTTTTGTCGGTGGGCACGGTTTCGCCCAGCACCCAGCGGTTGTACTTGCGCAGTTCAAACTCATCGACGCCTAATTCTTCGGCGATGACCGGTATGGTTTTGCCCCCGCCGTTGGGGTATTCGATCAGGGCAAAGCGGTTGCTGGCCTGGTGAAACTTCAGGGCATTCTCGATGGCAATTTTATGGGCAAAAAAACGCAGGATGTAGCGATCCGTCCGGCCATCGAGAACCACTTCGCGGGCGTTGGGCCAGTCGGACGGCACCAACCGGGCAATGTTGCTCGGGCCGAGGTAGTAGGAGTAGAGCGCGGATACCCAGTTGCTGAACTGCCCGTTGTTTTTTCTGAGGTATTGAGCGGCCCCGCGCGTGGAGGCCGTGATGCTTTT
>JAYTAC010000302.1:0-1573 GCA_043737755.1 Spirosoma sp. | reverse complement strand
ACACCAAAATAGATAAAATGGGCCGGACGGTTTTGCCGAACGGTCGCTTTATTACGCCCCGTGGTCGGCAGATTCAGACCGCCCCGCACCCGTATGGTTTGGTACTCAGCCCCGACGGAAACACGGTCGTCACGGCGAACTCCGGCATCAACCCGTTTTCCATTTCGATCATCCGCGATGCACTCGGTACGAACCCGGTCGTTCGGCAAGTTCCCGACGGTCCCAAGACCGACGATGGTGTTCTGGAAGCGTGTTTTATGGGATTAGCGATAACGCCTGACCGCAACGGCGGTGATGCCGGTCCGCCGGTGCGGGCAATCCGACCGAATAAACTCGTGTATGTAGCCGGGGGCGAAACCAACAAAATTTTCGCGTTCGATCTGGCAACGGGCAAACCCGCCGGAACGATTAACTGCGCCGTGAAAACCGCAACTAATGACTTTTCGCACGGCTACATCGGTGATATGGCAATGACCCGCGACGGCAAAACGCTCTACGCCCTCGATCAGATTGGCTTTCGGATGATGGTCATCGACATGGCGACCAAAACCATCCGGCACAACATATCCACGGGTCGCTATCCGTTTGGCATCACGCTTTCGCCGGACGAAAACGTAGCATACGTGGCCAACGTGGGCGTTTTCGAGTACAAACCGTTTACTGACTTAGACCGGAAAGACCTCAAACGCACCGCTCACGAGTACCCGGCTTCTAAATACGGTTCGAAAGAAATGCGCGATGGCGACGTGGTCAAAGGTATCCCGGCCCTCGGCGACCCCAACACGCCCGAAGCGTTCTCGGTCTGGAGCATCAATCTGGCCGTCGGAATCCCGGCGGTAACAGCAAAGGTTAAAACCGGTTTTTTAGTCGGGCAGATGATTGACGGTGTTCCGGCGGTGGGCGGGTCGAGTCCCAATTCGGTGGTGGCCACGGATCGGTACGTGTTTGTCAGCAACGGCAACAACGACTGCGTATCAGTGATCGACGTGAAAACTAATGCCCTCGTTAAAAACATCGCACTCTCGCCCGACAATCGACTCGGAAATCTGCGCGGGGTGATTCCGTTTGGCTTGGCTCTCTCGCCCGACGGCAGGCGTCTGTTCGTGGCCGAAGCGGGTATCAACGCGGTGGGTGTAATCGACGTGCCGACGCTGGCGGTGATCGGCCACATTCCGACGGGCTGGTTTCCCTCGAAACTGAAGGTGAGTCAGAATAATAAGGCCCTCATTGTGGCTAATGCCAAAGGCTACGGTAGTGGTCCGAACGGCGGGCGAACGCATAAACTTGGACCGCAGGGCAGCTACATTGGCAGTTTGATGAACGGCACGGTGTCGGTGATGGACATCCCGGCGGACGCGGATCTGAAAGCCGAAACCGAGCAGGTTATCCAAAACAACTTCACGTTCAAACCCGTGGCCGACGTGCCCCGGACCAGCAACCCGATACCGGCGTTCGTGGGTCAAAAGGAGTCTCCGATCAAGCATATCGTGTTCATTGCCAAAGAGAACCGGACCTACGACGAGGTATTCGGGCAGATGACCAACGGCGATGGTGACTCGACGCTGGCCCGTTA
>JAYTAC010000301.1:0-1574 GCA_043737755.1 Spirosoma sp. | reverse complement strand
CACCGGGGAAGCCATCGTCATCACCGATCCGCGCGACAGTCTCAACGTTACGGGCAAGGTCGTTGCTGCCCTGCGTACTGATCCGGGGTGGGCGGTCCTGTTTCCAACGTGCCGGGCGGTGCTCATCGAAAAAGGCTCCTCGCTGTCCCACTCGGTTATTTTGCTGCGCGAATTGGGCCTGCCGACCATCATCAATATTCCGGGGTTGACCAAAACGTTGCAGACCGGCCAAACGGTTATGATGAACGGAAGCACCGGCGCGATAAAAATCCTGAACCATGCCGACCATTAACCGAATACCGTTTCAAGCCACGCTCCCGGACTACTTTTTTTCGATGGCTCCCGATTCTGAGGACGATCCGGCAGTCGTCCTGCCCGTATTTCAGATGGAAGCTGCGCGAAATGAGATCATCGTCTACACCGATCAACGGACGCTCGGGCTGGTCGGTATTTTTCCGCATGATTCGACCGACGCGTATTTCGGCTTTTGGGAAACCGCGAATGATTTAGCCCTCAACCAGCGGGCGTTTTCCGGGTTGGAAGCCGATGCCCGGCAGCGGGGCCGAACCGTCGTTCGCGGGCCGATGAATTTCAACACCTTCCACCGGTATCGGCTGCGGCTGAACGGAGCACCCTCGTGGGGCCGGTTCGACCGGGAGCCGGTCAATCCGGTATATTATCCGGTGCTGCTGGACCAGTTGGGGTTTCGGGTCAGCAGCCGGTTCGAAAGCCGGTTGATCCGAAAGGAAACCGTTCCGGGCGTTTACCGGAGCAAGAAGCAGCTATTGGATGAGCTGGCCCAAATACCCTTCGATTTCATTCCGCTCAATTCCGAAACCTGGCAACGCTGCGAGGCTGAGTTATTTGAGTTGGTTCATCAGGTTTTCAGTGCCAACCCGGCCTACAAACCGATCTCAAAAACTCAGTTTCAACTGCTGTACAACCGCCAATACTCCGAAAAACTGTGTCCGCATTCGTCGGTGCTTTTTCGGGACAAGCAGTCGGGGCGGTTAGCGGCCATGAGCTTCTGTCACCCCAATTATCAATCGCTGGTGCTTCCTGAGGGCGATACGCCGAACTTTGCCCGTGATTTCTCCCGGTTGGAGAAAAAGGTTTTATTGGTCAGATCGGTGGGCGTTCATCCGGCTTTCCGCAATCAGGGGCTGATGTCCTGCTTGGGGGCTTACGGAATGCTGGGGTTTCGGGAGCTGTATGACGACGTTATTTTTTGCCTGATGCGGGCCGACAATTTCTCGCTGCATTTTTCTGACGGGTTGCCCTTCGAGACCGCTCAATACGCGTTGTTTGAAAAACACGTGCGCTGACAAATAGTTGATAATCAAAACATTAGACTATAGATGACGGACCGGCTGATTTGTGTAATCTTGAGAGCCAGACTAATCAGCCGGTCCGCCGATACGGTTCTATTGTATCGAAGTAGCTGTTCACGACGCGGGGCAGAAACGGATAAGGACTTACGGCATGAGCCATCATGTACATCCCAAGCCGGTGCAGGCCAAAATCCAGCGCGGCCAAGTCGAACCCGCGCCTGAACGCCTGCTCATCGGCATACA
>JAYTAC010000300.1:0-1575 GCA_043737755.1 Spirosoma sp. | reverse complement strand
GCCGCTGCAAACTCGCGACGGCGAAATCGGGCGTTCCCATAAACACGATGCGAAGGGGCTGGGGCATAAACGGTAAATTGGTTTTTGGTAAGCAAGTGGGCTGCGTGTTGAAATAGCCCGCAAGTATTCTTATTTTTGTCGCTCAGATGTGCGCCCGGTGCGCTGCCTCAGAATGCAATCAGCCGACAACGGCTTCACCCATGCGACGAGTAACCAAACAGGTTCCCGAATCGTTTGCTTCGGTCCCCCGACGGCGACACTGATGCGGCTGCAAAGAAAACCAATTTGGTTGCAGAACGGTCGGCGTACCGTTCTTTTTGTTTTTAGTAGAGCGTCGCTAAACCAATGTGAAAAACGAGTAAGTCAAGTACAGTAATTATGGCAAAAATATCATACTACACCGAAGAAGGCCTTAACCGGCTCAAAGCTGAGTTAACCGAGTTGAAAACCAAAGGTCGGGCATTCATTGCCCACCAGATCGCCGAAGCCCGCGACAAAGGTGACCTCAGCGAAAACGCCGAATACGATGCGGCTAAAGACGCACAGGGACACCACGAACTGAGAATATCGCGGCTTGAAGACATTGTTGCCAACGCCCGCCTGCTGGACGAATCGACCATCGACGCGTCGCAGGTATCGGTGCTGTCGAAGGTGACCATCAAAAACGTGAAAAGTGGAGCTGAGATGCTCTATACGCTCGTTTCGGAAGAGGAAGCGGACCTGAAAGCCGGTCGAATCTCGGTGGGATCACCCATTGGCAAAGGGCTTCTGGGCAAGCGCGTCGGCGACAAAGCCACGATCACCGTGCCCGCTGGTGTGCTGGAGTTTGAGGTTGTCGATATAGCCCGGTAACTCCCCATGCCAACCCTCTTTTCCCGCATCGTAGCCGGTGAGATTCCGGCTCATAAAATTGCCGAGACCGACGATTTTCTGGCGTTTCTTGATGTGATGCCCACCGCAACGGGGCACACGCTGGTGATTCCCAAAAAAGAAGTCGATTATCTATTCGCGCTCGACGATGACCTCTACGCCGGACTGATGGCCTTTGCCAAACGCATTGCGCCCGCCATCGAACGCGCCGTACCCTGCAAGCGCATCGGGGTGGCCGTCATTGGGCTGGAAGTGCCCCACGCGCACATTCACTTGATTCCGCTCAACTCGATGGCCGACATGGATTTCGGCGACAAGATGAAGCCGACTCAGGAGGAACTGGCCGAAACAGCGGAAAAAATCAGGCAGGAATTGAGTATTTAGGTGTTTGGGTGTTTTTGGTCGTATTCAGACACTCATACACCCAAACACTCAGTTCAGCTTATCCTTCAGCCCGTTCATTTCGCCCGTGGGCGCAGCCCGGTCGTACAGAATGTTGTATACGGCGTTCACGATGGGCATATCGACCCCGAATCGCCGGTTGATTTCGTGGATGCTTTTGACGGCGTAATACCCCTCGGCGATCATGTTCATCTCGGCCTGCGCTGACTGAATGGTGTAGCCACGGCCGATGAGCGTGCCAAACGTGCGGTTGCGGCTGAAGGGCGAGTAAGCGGTTACGAGCAGGTCGCCGAGGTAAGCCGA
>JAYTAC010000299.1:0-10038 GCA_043737755.1 Spirosoma sp. | reverse complement strand
ATCGACATGGAAACGGCCACCATTTTCACGGTCGGCTTCGTGAATTCCATCCCGCACGGTGCCCTGCTGCTGGTGTCCGACAATCCACTGGTACCGGAAGGCGTCAAGACCGAGGAAAGCGACAAACGCGTAACGGATCAGTTCGTGAACAAGCACTTAGAAATCGGCATCGACGCCCTGCTCGAACTCGAATCCTCCGGCGAATCGGTCAAGCACCTGCGGTTTGAGTAAGGGGGACATATTTTGATCAGGCGAAACAGGCGAGGTAGCATCTCCGTAAGCAATCAGCTACTTTGCTCCGGTCGGTCGGAATTAGTTCCTCTTTTGAGCCAAAAAACCACTAACGAGTTGAGCATTAGCAAAGTATCGGCCGCTTTCTTTGCGAGCCAGGCCTAATTTGATAAGCTCATCTGCATCTCGATTGATCGACCGGATGGATAATTTAGCGTACATCCGTGCAATACGCGGAGACGAGTCCAATAACTCCTCTAACGCCAAACCCCTGTCGGTAGGCATACTTAAAATGAGCTCTCTGCGCCTTTTAAAAACCTCTTTGTGCGACATTTTAACGTCGGCGAAGCGGTCATAGATGTATTTATGCCAGGTGATAATGAACTGACTTTGCTGGATAGTTTTCAGGGTTTCTTCGAGTCCGTCATGCAATCCCTGCAAAGCGTATCCAATGAATTCTGTCAAATCACGCTTTATTCTGGCGTTGTCAAGTTGGCGGTAGTATTCTGAACGGGTATTGTTGTAGTGATTTGCCATGATATGGGAAGCGATATCAGGCAGACTACCCCGAAGTAAAATATAGAACTCCAACAAACGGCCAGTCCGTCCGTTGCCGTCACCAAAAGGGTGTATCCACTCTAAATAAACGTGTGCTACAATGGATTGAATAACAACTTGCCAAAACTGTTGATTGCCAGAGCCAAAGTTAAATTCCCGATATAGCCAGTCACACATTGTTTCAACCAATGAAGCTACGTCGGCATAATCGGGACAGCGATACCTGCCTACCACCCGGAAGTCAGTTCTGAACTGACCGGGTATAGCATCCAAATGAACACCAAGCCCTTTACTGACTAATACGTGAAGTCGTTTTATTAAGTCAGGAGTAATTTTGGATATCTCGTTTTTGTAGACAACCTCCTGTAGCAATTCATTGTACGCATCGATAACGTTTCTAACCTCAATTTCCTGATACGCTCTGCTTGGCGGCAAATTATGTCCTCGCTGTATGCGCTCGATATCTTCTTCGGTAAGTGTGTTACCCTCGATAGCGGTAGTCGCATGAGCACCCCTGACCAACGATACATTGAGCAGTTTTTGATGGTTTTCTGGTAAGATAGAGGTGTCACAAATAGCTTTCACATAAGCCTGACATTGGCCCAGCAAAAACATGATGGGAGAGGAAACAGCCCAGTGCGTTCTAAAGAGCAAATGGGGATACTTTTCCGTCAGGTCTGCTGTCATAATTTTAGACAAAATTTATGACAAAAAAAGGTCTTTTTTGTCATAAACTACTCACAGATCACAGAAATAGAATTTTTCACGTCTGTTTAACAGACAAATTTTTAACTTTAACCAATACGTAACGCGCTTGATGTGAGTGGGATTCCGACGGCAGGAGCGGGACTCTACGTCGGTGCGACAGCCGGATCAATAGCCCGTGTTGAAGAGGACGATCTCGGGTATAGAGTCAATTTCGCAGATTCTCACTCAAAATTCTTTTTCTTCTGCCGCAACTCCTTCACCTCGAAGTCGAAGGAGAGGTTGTTCATGCACCGGAAGTTGTTCATGGGACAGTTGCCCAATCCCGTCTGCGAACAGGGACGGCAAATCAGGTTCTTGTTTTCCAGCACCACATACGGCGTCTTGTACGGATGCGCTCCCAACTGCGGTGTCGAACTGCCCCAGATCGAATACACCTTCTTTTTCAGCGCGGCTGCGATGTGCATCAGGCCCGTGTCGTGGCTAAACACCACCCGCGCCCGCTGTAACAGCGATGCCGACTGATTCAGGTTGAACAACCCGCAGGCGTTGTAAATCAGTTGGTCGCCCAGTTCGGCAACAACGGCTTCGCCAGCCGCGTAATCGTCGCTATCGCCCAGCAGCACAACGGGGTAATTAATTTTCCGGCAGAGTTCGATCATGCGGGCCACGGGCAGTCGCTTGGTCATGTGCCGACCGCCGATGGCAAACGCCACGTAGTCGCGCTGGTGCGTGTCCGGGAGCCAGTCCGCTTCGATGCGGTCTTTGTACGGGATAAAGTAATCGAGTCCTGCCTCGTCATTTTCGACACTCAGCGGCTTCACAACATCTACGTAGCGATCAACGATGTGCTGCGGGGGAGTCATGTGAACGTCCCACTGCATAGCGAGCCACGTGTGCAATAGGGGTTGATGCAGACTGTAGGTGCGGGTGCCCAGCATCGTCTTGATCAGGCCAGTCATGAAGTCGCTTTGCAAATCAACCACGTAGTCGTACCGCTCAGCCCGCAACCGGCGGATCAGGTTGTACAGGTTAGTGTCCGCAACGTAGCACCGGTCGATGTGCGGGTTGTTTTCGATAATGGGCTGGTAGGCCTCTTTCGTACAAAAATGCACGACCGCACCGGGCACCTGCTGCTTCAGGCACCGCACAACGGGCGACGTCAGGACGAGTTCGCCGATGGACGAGAAGCGCAGAATCAGGATTTTTACCGGAGCAGCCATAACACGGAGATTTTCGCAAATCTACCGTATTTTAGAGGCGGGAGCAAACCGTTTAATAGGCCCAATAGCGGGGTTTGACGGGCGTTCGGAAGGGGCCGGCTTCGCAGGCGTAACAGGGGTCGGGCGGAAACCGAAACACGGCCGGACGCTGGTAATCAGGGACGCCCCGCCCATCCCGCCGGTCGACCCGGAGCGGCACCACCGTCAGCCCCGTCGCGCCGAAATACCCGTAAACGGGCTGGTTGGGATCGCTCACGCACTGTATGTTCCCCTGCACCGCAGCGGGGGCCGCGTCGAACAGGCCACCGTTGGCTCGGGTCAGTTGCCGAACGCTTTTCCAAAACTGATACGCGCCCGCGCTGATGGCTTGCTGTTCGATTTCGAGGTAGTACGGGTCCTTCCCCGTGAATGGCACCCGCGTAATGAACTGACGGCTAATGGCTTTGCCGTTCACGTTGGCGTCGGAGTTGATGTTTAGGCAGTCGTAGCAGCGGGTAATGTCCCAGCAAGGCGTGCAGCAGGGAAGGTCGTGCAAGGCACCGGTCCGCTGATCTTCGGTGACGGTGCTGCACACGGTCAGCGAGGTGAAATGCGTCCACTCATACCGATAGAAATTCCCTGATTCGGCGGGGTCTTTCGTGTCGATGTACACGTCCCAGCCACTGCTGCCTCCTGTTGTCAGGGCCAGCGGGTCGGCCCGGTATTCGGAGTAGGCCCGGTCGACGGGAGGAGCCGCCCGCAGTAATTCCGCATCGGACACGTACCGTCGGCCCGACTTGGTTTGAATAACGAGTTTGTAACTGCGGCCCGCCACGCCCTGAATGCCGCCCGCGCGGGTTTGGTACGTGCCCCCCGGTGCTCGTTCCTGTAGCGTTTCGCGGTTGCCAAGGTTGTCTTCGATGCTTACTACCGCCCCCGTTTCGAGCAGGTTGACGGCTTTATAACTATAGTCGGCCGTGCGGGTGAGTTTGACCGTGTAGGGGCCGGGCTGATTGGTAATCTGGCCTTCCACTACCAAAGCCGGGGGCAGACTAACAACGTCGGGCTGGTACTCTGTCACGCAGGCGGTAACGCCAACGCTCACCGCTGTCAGGGCGACAACCCACCGGCTGTGGTTGACAAAAAACAGCCGCAGCCAGCCCAAAACCAACCGGTATTGTTGCATCAGTAAATCCATCCGCGAGGTTTGACCGGTGTTCGATACAGACTGTTTTCGCAGGCCACGCAGGCGGGCGTCGAGGGGAATGGTACGTTGACGGGCAGGTCCATATCGGGAATACCCTGCCCCTGACTCCGGTCCACGTAGAACGGCATCCGCGACACGCCCGTTGCCCCAAAATAGCCATAAGCGACCGCATTGGGATCGGTAGTCGAGCGGATGTTGCCCCGAACCGTTTGCGGAGCGGCATCGAACAGGCCACCCGTGTTGTTGACCAACTGCCGGACACTTTTCCAGAATTCATACGCCCCCCGGCTCAGGGATTGTTGCTCCACTTCCACGTAATACGGTGCCGTGGACGTGTAGGGTGCCCGCAAAATAAGCTGCTTGCTGATGGCCTGCCCGTTGATGTTGGCGTCGGAGTTCACGCTGATGCAGTCGTAGCAGCGGGTGATGTCCCAGCAGGGTGTGCAGCAGTAAAAACCCGTGTAGGACGCTCCCGAGGGCAGTAGTGTCTTCTGACACACCGAGATGGCTTCGTAGTGCGTCCATTCCCAGCGGTAGTAGTTGCCCGTTGTTTCGGGGTCTTTCGCATCTAAATACACGTCCCAGCCCTGCTTCCTGACGACCGTGTTAGGCACCGGCTCGTTGCGGTATTCGGAATAGAGTTTCAGGATGGGCGGGGCGGCCGTGATCACCTCCGGCAGCGATTCGTAGCGAGTGCCCGCTTTGGTTTGAATAACGAGTTTGTAGCTACGTCCCGCCACGCCCCGAATACCCCCCACCCGCGTTTGATACGTGCCCCCCGGTGCCTGTTCGCGCAGGGTTTCGCGGTTGCCCTGGTTATCCTCGATGCTCACCACCGCCCCCGTTTCGAGCAGATTGATGGCTCTGTAGCTGTAGTCGGCCGTGCGGGTGAGTTTGACAGTATACGGGCCGGGCTGGTCGGTAATCTGGCCCTCAACAACTAAGGTCGGTGGCAGACTAACCACGTCGGGCTGGTACTCCGTCACGCACGACAGCAGCAGCGGAAACAGCAGCAAACAGAGAAAAGAGCGAGGCCGGATCATCATCAGAATTTGAAGTTGTAGGTCAGCGACGGGAAAGCCGTACCGAAGATGGCTAGTTTATACGCGTCCGAACCCGACCGCGAACTCAGCCGGTAGAAGATCGAATAGGCATTTTTGCGGGCGTAGACGTTGTAAATCGAGAATACCCAACTGCTCTGATTGCGTTTTTTCAGAAGCGGGTTCTGCTCGAACAGCATCGAAAAATCGAGCCGGTGGTAGTCGGGAACGCGCTGTTGATTACGGTCGACGTAAATCGGAATCACCACGCCGTTGATGCGGGCACGGGCGTAGGGCTGCGTAATGGGCCGACCGGTGCTGTAGGTAAAATTCAGCGACAGGCTGAACCAGGCCGTTGGGCGGTAAGTCGCCAACGCGTTGAGCGTGTGGGGCTTGTCGTAATTGGCCGGATACGCCCGGCCGTTGTTGACCCGCTCCTGCCCATATGGGCTGTCCATCGTCAGGAACGTGCGGGCGTAGGTGTAGCTGGCAAAACCCGTCCAGCGGCCCTTGTTTTTGCGCAGCAGGCTCTCAAATCCGTAGGCCCGGCCACTGCCCTGCACAATCTGCGTTTCCACCGCTCCGGCTAATTGCAGTTCGGCACCGTCGCGGTAGTCGATGGCGTTGGTGAGCGTTTTATAGTACACCTCGCCCGACGCTTCGATGGCATTGTCGGTCGTGTTGTGAAAATAGCCCAGCGACCACTGATCGGCGATGGTCGGTTTGGTGTACGTATCGCTCAGGTGCCAGCGCGAGGTAGGCAGCGCGGCCGTGGTGTTGGTCACCTGCTGAATGTACTGACGCAGTCGGCTGTAGCCAGCTTTGATGGACCGCCCCTCGCCCACCGACCAGCGCACCGCCAACCGGGGTTCCAGCCCACCCGCCGAGTTGTAAATTTTACCGCTGCCGTACGTCTGTGGCGTTCCCACCGACTCATCCTGCCGCGATACCCCTTCTTGATACGTCCGCACGGTGGCGGGTCCCCGGTTGAGCAGGGCCGAATAGCGAAGTCCTGCCAGCACCGACACCGCCAGGTTCAGTTTCCACTCATCCTGCACGTAAGCGGCCAATTCATAGCCCCGCTCGCGGGCCAAATCGACCGGCAGCACGTTTGAGAACGGGCCGGGCGTGCGGGTATTGGGTTGCAGCAAATAGTCGATCACGCTCACCCCGGCCTGCCATTGGTGGGTTTCGCCGGGTGTGTACGTCACGTCCGATTTGAGTTGCCGGTGCAGAACACCCGACTCTAATTGAAACGCATTGGCCGAATCAGACGCGGATAGATCAGCCCGGTAGCGACTCAGAATCAGCGACGTAGCTACATTGACGCGTTTGCTGACGAAGTAATTCCAGCGCAGGGCACCGTTGATGGTCTGGTAGTTGAACTGCGTGGACGACGCGTTGATCTCCTGCCCCGACAGCGAATCGGACGGCAGTTTGAACACGTCCGTGCTGACGTAGCCGGTCAGCGTAACCGTATGTTTTTCGGAAGGCTGGTACTTTAGTTTGGTCGTCAGGTCGTAGAAGTTGGCTCGTAAACCGGTCAGGTTCGGCGGGGCTAACTTGAACAGGAAATCGTTGAACGATACCCGCGTTGCCGCCAGAAACGACAGTTTGTTTTTGATGATTGGTCCCTCCACGCCCAGCCGACTCGAAATCAGCCCGATGCCCCCGTTGATGCCCCACTTTTCGGCGTCCGGCTCCCTGATTTTCACGTCCAGCACCGACGACGCCCGCCCGCCGAACGCAGCCGCCACGCCCCCCCGGTTCAGCGTCACGTCGCGCACCACATCAGGGTTAAACACCGAGAAAAAGCCCAGCAGGTGGCTCGAATTGAACACGGGCGCATCGTCGAACAGGATCAGATTCTGGTCGGCACTGCCGCCCCGCACGTTGAAACCGGGTGCCCCCTCCCCCACCGTCGTCACGCCCGGCAGCAGCAGCAGACTCCGCACCACGTCGACCTCGCCCAGCAACGGCGGGATGCGCCGGATGCTGCGGATGGTCAACTGCGAAACGCCCATTTCCACCTTGCGGACGTTGCGGTCGGGGGCTTCACTCGTCACGACGACTTCCTCCAAATCTTTAGAATCGTCTTCCAGCGTAATCTCGCGAAACAGCAATTTCTGGAGCGAAATCGTATCTAACCGGGGCCGGTAGCCGACGTGCGTAAACTTCAGAACGTACTCCCCGGCGGGCATCGTGATGACGTAAAAACCGTCCTTAGCCGTTACGTAACCCTTCGACACGTTCATTACCACGATGTTGACGCCCTGAACAGGCTGCCCCGTTTTGGCATCCCGCACGTAGCCCGTCGCCGAGAACGCCTGCCGCGAACCGGCTCCCGTATCTTTTTGCTGAGCGATGGCTCCGTTAAGTACACAAAGAAAAAAACCAAGTAAAAGTCGAAGGCGCATAGAGTAATTAAGGGAGCAAGGGAAAAGGTGTTGAGTTTGTAGCCGAATACCAAATCTACGACAATTGTCTACGGAATTCGCGGGTAAAACGAGTGGCTTACCGGTTAGCCCGCCGTTTTTGAAAGTAGTCCGTCATCTCGTTCAATGTCAGCGTGTTGAACGTCATCTTCTTGGTCAGTCCACCTTTTCGGCCAATCGCCACGCCATAGTGCATGTCTAACAGCCCGGCGAAGTTGTGCGCATCGGGGTTGATGCTCAGTAACACGCCCTGTTGCATAGCGTAGTCGATCCACCGCCAGTCGAGGTCAAGCCGGTAGGGGCTGGCGTTGATTTCGATCACGACGTTATGCTCGGCGCAGGCATCGATAATTACTTTGTGGTCAATAGGATAACCTTCGCGGGCCAGCAGCAACCGCCCCGTCGGGTGACCCAAAATAGTCGTGTACGGATTTTCGATGGCCCGCATGAGCCGCGACATGGCTTTCTCGAGCGACATCGTCAGCGTCTGGTGCACACTCGCCACCACGTAATCGAAGGTAGCCAGCGTCGCGTCGTCGTAATCCAGCGAACCGTCGCCCAGAATATCGGATTCGATGCCTTTGAAAATGCGAAAGTCAGTAGAGTAGCCCGCGTTCAACCCGTCTATTTCAACTTGCTGCTGCCGGACGCGCTCCGCGTCGAGACCACCCGCGTAGGAAGCAGTTTTGGAGTGGTCGGCGATGCCAAAATACGTCAGGCCCAGTTCGCGGCAGTAATTGCCCATGTCGGCCACGGTTTGCCTGCCGTCCGACCATTTGCTGTGGTTGTGGAGAGTGCCGCGCAGGTCGTCCCACGTCACGAGTTCGTCGGACCGGTGGCGGGCGGCCCAGCGAAAGGCAAAGTCATCTTCCCGCATTTCGGGCACGATAAACGGCAAACCCGCCCGCTCGTAAATAGCCGTTTCGGACGCATCTTGACCGGTGTAAGCCGCCTGTTGCAACGACACGCCCCCCGCGCCCACCTGCTGCAAGTGCGGGACAGCCGCCGACTGAATAAACAATTGCCGGTCCATCTGCTCCGCCGGGTGCAGCAGCAGTTCAACCGCCACGTCGAAACCGTCCATCCGTCCCCGCCACGCAAACGGCGACGATTCGGGCCTGTTCTGCGCCAAATTGGGCAAGCCGTTCAGTGTCAGCATGGCCGAAACGGGGTCGTTGGTTTGCACTAACAATTGCACCGTATCGACCTCCTGGGCTTTGCGCCGAATCTGCCCGCTAATCTCCACCCGCTCGAAGTGCCTCGTGAGTTCATCGTGCAGCAAGTTGGCAATCATGGCCCCTTTGTCCATCCTGACTTTGCCTTTCTGTTCTTGCAAAAACTCCAGTGCCACTAAGATTTTGTCCTCGGTAGCTTTGCCGAATCCTTTGATTTTAGCGATCTGTCCTGTTTCGCAGGCCTGTTGCAGGTCGGTCAGGTTGTCGATACCCGACTCACGCCAAAGCGTTCCTATCTTCTTGATGCCGAGACCTTTGATGCGAAACATGTCCAGCACCCCCGACGGCGTCTGAGCCAGCAACTCATCAAGGTCGGTCAGGTGACCCGTTTCGGCGATTTCGCGGATTTTGTGGGCGACGGATTTCCCCACGCCCGGCAGTTTCACTAATTCCTCAACGGACAGGTTAGCGAGGTCGGCGGTGGATTTGTCGAGGTTAAACGCAGCCGAGGTGAAGGCCCGCGTTCGGAAAGCGTCCTGCTCGTGGAGTTCCATCAACCGGCCGGTGAGTTCGAGCAGGTCAACGATTTCGGAGTTGGTCATACGGAATATTGGTAGAAGCTACACCGCCACCGGCGCTTTGATGGCCGGGTGTGGGTTGTAGTTTTCGAGGGTAAAATCGTCGTAAGTGAAGTCGAATACTGATTTGATAGCCGGGTTCAGGCGCATCGTCGGCAGCGGACGAAACTCGCGGGCCAACTGCGTCTCGACCTGCTCTAAGTGGTTTAGGTACAAGTGCGTGTCGCCCCCGGTCCAGACGAATTCGTGGGCCGTGTAGCCGCATTCCTGCGCAATCATCATCGTCAGCAGCGCATAGGACGCAATATTGAACGGCACCCCCAAAAACACGTCGGCACTACGCTGGTAAAGTTGGCAGGACAGTTTACCATCCGAAACGTAAAACTGCATTAATAGATGACACGGTGGGAGAGCCATATTCGGCACGTCGGCGGGGTTCCAGGCCGAAATAATCATCCGGCGCGAATCGGGCGTGGTTTTTAGCTGGTGCAGCACGTCACTTAGTTGGTCGATGATTTGCCCGTCAGCCCCCTCCCAGCTACGCCACTGCTTCCCGTAGACCGGCCCAAGATCGCCGTTTTCGTCCGCCCATTCCTCCCAGATGCTGACGCCGTTGTCGGTCAGGTATTTGATGTTCGTCTCGCCCCGGATGAACCACAGCAGTTCGTGGATAATTGACTTCGTATGGACTTTTTTGGTCGTCAGTAGCGGAAACCCCTCCCGTAGGTTGAATCGCATTTGATAGCCGAATACGCTGAGGGTGCCGGTGCCGGTACGGTCGGTTTTGCGGGTGCCGTTGGCCAGAATGTGGCGCAGCAGATCATGGTATTGTTGCATAGAGCAAAGAAACGCAAAAAAGGCGTCTCCGGGTAGGAAACGCCTTTGGGCAGTGGCCGTTTTCGGGTCA
>JAYTAC010000298.1:0-1578 GCA_043737755.1 Spirosoma sp. | reverse complement strand
CGTATTTTCAACTTGGCCGATACGCCCGTGCCAAACCTCAGTATGAGACCCTGCTCCGCTCCGCCCGCCCCGATCTGCGAACAGTAGCGGCCACCCAGTTGGGTGTTATGGCCTGCTTCGACCGCGACAGTGCCACCGCGCTGACGCTGTTTCGACAGGCACTGCTCGAAAACCCCGACAATGAACCGGCCCGCTATAATTTTGAGTTAGTCAAAAAGCGGTATTCCGGCAAGCCGCTGTCAACAAAAAAGCAACCGTCAGCCCGCCAGCCGCCGGTAGTCAACAAGTCCCGGTTAGGGGGCGGGCAGGTTGAACGGTCGGACCGGCAGGACGAACTGCTGCGCCGGTTCGGGCAACTGAATCTGAGCGAGGAGCAGGCCCTGCAACTGCTGAATACCATGCAGCAGGACGACCTTCCCTACGCGCTGACCCGACAGGCCCGGCGCACGGGGACAAAGCCAGCCGCCAATGGCAACCGCTGGTGAACTCACTGAATCAACATCATCCATGAACGAAGTCGTTATCGTTGCCGCCGTCCGAACGCCCATTGGTTCGTTCGGGGGCGTTTTATCCACCCTCTCCGCCACCGACCTCGGCGGTGCAGCCATCCGGGGTGCCCTGACCCGCGCCGGGGTCCGGCCCGATCAGGTGCAGGAAGTGTACATGGGCAACGTGGTATCGGCCAACGTGGGGCAGGCACCAGCCAAACAAGCGGCTCTCAAGGCCGGACTGCCCGCCAACATCCCCTGCACCACCATTAACAAGGTATGTGCGTCGGGCACCAAAGCCATCATGCTGGCGGCCCAGGCCATTCAGTTGGGTCAGGCCGACGTGGTTGTGGCGGGGGGCATGGAAAGTATGTCGAACATACCGTATTACGTGCCCAAAGCGCGGTTCGGCTACAAATACGGAAATGCTGAATTAGTGGATGGCTTGGCCCGCGACGGATTGGTGGATGTGTATGACCAGTGCTCAATGGGCGTTTTTGCCGACCGAACCGCCGAGAAATACGCCATCAGCCGCCAGATGCAGGACGATTACTCGGTACAGTCGTACCGGCGGGCGGAAGAAAGCACCCAAAGCGGCCGGTTCGGTGCTGAGATTGTGCCGGTGGAAGTTGCCGGACGTAAAGGCAGCGTGACGGTGAGTGAAGACGAGGAGTACAGGAATGTCATCTACGATAAAATTCCGACCCTAAAACCAGCTTTCGGGACGGGCGGCACGGTGACCGCTGCCAGTTCGTCGCCCATCAGCGACGGCGCGTCGGCAGTGGTGGTGATGAGCCGCCGGAAAGCCGACGAACTGGGACTGACTCCGCTGGCCCGGATTGTGGCCTACGCCGATGCCGAGCAGGAGCCGCAGTGGTTCACGACGGCCCCCACCAAAGCCGTGCCGCTGGCCCTCGAACGCGCCGGGCTAACGGCCGACGACATTGATTTTTTTGAAATCAACGAAGCCTTTGCCGTGGTGCCGCTGGCGTTCAGCCAGGTGCTGAACGTGCCGCAGGAGAAACTCAACATCTTCGGCGGGGCCGTGTCCATGGGTCACCCGCTGGGGGCGTCGGGTGCGCGGATCGTG
>JAYTAC010000297.1:0-4167 GCA_043737755.1 Spirosoma sp. | reverse complement strand
GCCGATTTTGACTTCACGGCCCGCCCGCACACCCTGCGGCTCATTGGCCCGACGGTTTACAGTCAGTTGAAAAACGACCGCGCGTTCACCGTGCGCACCCCGGACCAGTTTCGGTGGTCGTTCGGGTTGCAGGTGGGGCTGTTTCTGCTGGCCTTCTGGCTTGTTCACCTAATCTGGTCGATCCGGCGATTCCGGCCCGACGCGCTGCTGCTGCCGATTCTGATGCTGCTCACCGGGTTGTCGGTGCTGACGCTGCTGGCCATTCAGGACCCGCTACAGGACACTTTTTACGGCGGGCAGGCCGTCATTGGCGTCGGGCTGGGGCTGCTGGGCCTGACCATCGTGTCGCAGCTGAACATTGGCCGGTTCTATACTCGCTGGTGGTTCGACCCGTTGCTGAACCTGCGCAAACGGGCCACGTTCCGGCTCACGGGCTGGACGTGGCTGCTGCTGGCATTCGGATTGGCGGGCCTGACGTTAGCGTTCGGGACGGGGCCGGAGGGCAGTGGCGTTCGGGTTAACCTGCGCGTTGGTGGTCTGCTGTTTCAGCCGAGCGAACTGACTAAATACCTCGTGCTGCTGTTTCTGGCGGGCTTTTTTGCCGCCCACGAAGAGCAGCTCCGTACCCTGCCCGACCTGCGGTGGCGGTGGCGGGTGAGCATCGGCGTTTTCGCGGGAACAGGTATTCTCATGGGTCTGTATCTGCTGCTGGGCGACATGGGTCCGGCGTTGGTCATTGGCTTCACCTTCCTGCTTTTCTACACCATCGCCCGCCAAACGCTGGGCATAACGCTGGTAGCCGGATTGATTTACGGACTGGCCCTGTGGCAATTACCCGCGCTGGCCGCTACGCTGGTGGGGTTGCTGGGGGCGGTGATTCTAGTCGTCTGGAAAGGTCAGGCCCGCACGACCACGTCGGCGGGCTGGTTGGCGTTATTCGCCGAAGGGCCGGTGCTGCTCGTGCTGGTGATGGCGGCTTTTGCCTTCGGCGATCAGGTCCCGGTGGTGGGCGAGCGGTTGGCGGGGCGCAAGGCCATGTGGCTCAGCCCGTGGAACAATGACGTGTATGGGGGCGATCACTTAGCCCACAGTTTCTGGACATTGGCGACGGGTGGCTGGACCGGGCAGGGCTTAGGCAAAGGATTCGCCACGGCCATGCCTGCCGCCCACACCGACATGATTTTACCCAGCTTAGCCGAAGAACTCGGCTGGGTAGGGTTGGTGGCCGTTTTCGGGTTGCTGTTCATGCTGCTGCACCGGACGCTACTCCACGCCCGCCGGGCGGGTCAGCCGTTCAGCTTCTACTTTTGCGCGGGCATTGCCTTGGCGACCGGCGTTCAGTTTCTGCTAATTGCCGGTGGGTCACTGGGGCTGATTCCGCTTACGGGCATCTCGGTGCCGTTTTTGAGTTACGGCAACGTGTCGCTCATCATCAATCTGACGGCGATGGGCGTGGTGTTTTCGGTGGCCAACCGGCCGGGTGAGGTGGTGCAGCACGAATACCTCGAAAAGTACTACGACCCGGTTTTGGCCACGGGCATTGCCGGGTTTCTGGTGGGAGCATTAGTGCTGGCGGGGCGGGCGGGCGAGGTCGCCTTAGTGCGGTGGCCCGACTACATTGTGCGGCCCAGCCGGGTGTTGAGCCGCGACGGTCTGCCGGTGTACAGCTACAACCCGCGCATTAACCGCCTGACCGACGCGCTGGCAGCCGGAACGCTCTACGACCGGGGCGGGCGGGTGCTGGCCACGAGTTCGCCCGACACCGTCCGCCGGAATCTGCCCCAACTCCGGCAGGCAGGATTGGACACCAAACAAGTCACGGACCTGACGCGTCGGCGGCTCAAACGGTTTTATCCCTTCGGCGAGCAGCTTTTCTTCTGGACCGGCGATGCCAACACGCGGCTGTTCTGGGCGCAGCAAAACGGTTATTTTGCCGAAGCCGCCCACCTCAGCGACCTGCGCGGCTTCGACAATCACCCCCGCCAGAACACCCTGCTGACGACCCGCTACCGGGCCGACCGCTTCACCCCCGCCGTGGACCGCACCCTCACGCTGCCGTTGTATGACTACCGCGAATTAGCTCCGGCGGTGCGTAGCGGCATCGACGGGCGCGTGGTTGACGAGTACAAGTCCCGCAACCGCAGCCTGCACCTGAGCGTGGACGCGGCCCTCCAGGTGGCACTCCAAAAAGGGCTGGCCGGGTCGGAGTTCAATGATAAACGCCTGTCGGTAGCGGTGCTCGACGCGGCCACGGGCGAGGTGCTGGCATCGGCCCTGTATCCACTGCCTAACCTTCAGCGGCCCGACGAATTAGCCCTGCCCGACGCCGAACGGATGCGACTGCCCTACCTGACGACCGAACGCGACCTCGCCCTCACCTATCCCACGGCTCCCGGCTCAACGGCGAAAATCATGACCGCCACGGCCGCCCTGAACCGACTGGGCGAGGACGGAACCAAGGTTAACTTCTCCATCGGCTGCGGAGAAATTATCCGCCGGGGCAAGGTGGAAAGCGAACCCTGTGGCGGGCGGGTCGATATGCGGCAGGCCATCGTGCGGTCGAGCAACGTGTATTTTATCCGCATTGCCAACGACTATTCGTTGGACAAGGAGATGGCGAATCTGTATTTGGCCACGGGCATGAACATCGACTACATCGGCGGCTATTCGTTCACCGACGGCCATACCGCTGCCGACCGCACCCGAATCCTGCGGCACTGGCGCGACTCATCGTTCGTGGTTCGCCGTAACCTCTACAACAGCCTGCGCTACCCCCGACGCTACCGGGGCGAGTTTTCGGGGTTGGCCTGGGGGCAGGGGCAACTGACCACAACGCCCGTGTCACTGGCCCGCATGGCCGGGGCCGTTGCCAACGGGGGCGTCATGCAGCCCTCGCGCTACGTGCTGCGCCGGGGCGGGCAGAACGTCCCCGTGGCGAAGGGTGTGGCACTGACAAGCCAGCCCGGCACGGCCGACCGGCTGCGCGATTTTATGATCGAGCAGTCAAATCCGGGCGGGCGGGCCAAAATCAGCATCAGCCGGGTGGCGGGCAAAACGGGAACCCCCGAACGGATGGTACTGGGCGAGAAACAGAACGACGGCTGGTACGTTTTCTTCGCCCCCACGCCAAACGGCCGCTCGCACACGGTCACCTGCGTCCGCATCGAACTGGGCGAATCGTCGGCCGACGCGGTCAAATTAGCGAATACGGTTATTGCCCCCATTTTGAAGGAGCGGGGGTATCTGGGAACATTTTAATAAAGGATGGCATACGGATGACGCGGATTGTACGGATTAAAACGGGTTTTTATCAGTGTTAATCCGCACAATCAGTGTCATCCGTGTGCCATCAATCCAATGAACCTATGTCATTCACGAAGAATTTAAAGCAGTTTTTCGGGTTGGGAACGCCCACCACTGACGCCCCGCCAACACCGATACCGACCAACAGCGGGCCACCGACCCGGTCCGGCTTGCCGACTACGCCCCGGCAGCGAGAGGTGCTCTACCAGTTTATCGTGGAGAAATTAGCTGCCTACGCCAACGAAAAAGAAGGTCTACCCACGGGTCTTACGCTGTGGGTACGGTGCGCCGATACGGCCGAAGAAGATCAGATGGCCGTTGCGCTGTACGCCGGTCAGCCGGGTCATTTTCGCAGTGAACTCAGCCGCCACTTAGCCGATCAGTACATCCGGCTGGCCCCCGGCTGGCAGTTTAATTACCAGTTCGTTCGCGACGCCCTGCCCGCCACCTGCACCTACCGGCAAGACAATCTGGGTTTGGAGGTTATTCGCCCGGCCCTGAACCAGCCCCTGCGGGCGCGGCTGCGGACGCTGACGGGGCAGACCGCCGAGGAAAGTTACCTCCTCGACCCGACCGTGCAGACGGACTACCGCATTGGCCGGGGGCGGATGGTGCAGACCGCGTCGGGGCGGGTGCGGACCAACGACATCGCTTTTCTGGACGCGGGCGAGCCGGGCTTCGATCCTGAACGGGGCGAACCAAATCTGAGCGTCAGCCGCCAGCATGCTACCATCCGCTACGACGCAGCCGAACGCCGATACCGTTTGTTGGCCGATGCCGGAGGGCTACCCGCCAACGGTAACAAAACCAAACTGCTGCGGGCCAACGACACTGTTGAACGCGTTGACCTGCCCGGTGTAGGCT
>JAYTAC010000296.1:0-1593 GCA_043737755.1 Spirosoma sp. | reverse complement strand
TGGCAATACCGCTGAGGGGATTTTTGGTAAACCGCGTCAGAAACGCCTTCATCCGGTCACCGGCGAGTTCTTTAAGCGTGTCGCCCATGACCCCGACGGCGTACAGAAACAGTGCCAAACCGCCCGCCAACTGCAGGCCGATACTGATAAAATCGATCTCTTTTCCGCCTTCGTTCATCGCTGAGTGTCCGTTCAGAACGAAAGGTGCGAATGAATTGGCAATACGGCGGTTACGGATTTGTTAACGTTTGGCCCATTTCACCTCCGCCCGTGCGGGATATTCACAGTCGCCGGATCATTCTATTTCCTGAAACCTTCCCGGAGTGGCTTCTCGAAACCCTCGTTCAGCGGCCTGATGAAGTCCAGAATATCCTCGCGCCCGGCAGATGTGATCGCCGACGTGATGAACCATTGCGGGACTTCCGCCCACGTTTCGAGCAACGTGGCCCGGTAGGTGTCGAGGGTGGCCTGAAGTTTCGTGGGGCCAAGTTTCTCGGTTTTGGTGAAGGCGATCACGAACGGGAGGCCCCGTTCGCCGAGGTTGGTCATGAAATCGAGGTCGAGTTTCTGGGGGGGAATGCGCGAATCGACCAGCACGAAAATACACAGCAGATTGGGGCGGCTCGTGAGGTAACCGTTGATGAGACCTGCAAACTTTTCGCGTTCGCTCTTGCTCACCTGCGCGTAACCGTAGCCCGGCAAATCGACCAAATACCACTCGTCGTCGATGATGAAGTGGTTGATGAGCTGCGTTTTGCCCGGCTTACCCGATATTTTAGCCAATGAATGCCGCCCCGTCAGCATGTTGATAAGCGACGATTTACCAACGTTGGAACGACCGATAAAGGCGTATTCGGGCCGGTCGGGACGGGGGCACAGGGACGGGTCGGAGTTGCTGACGATAAATTCGGCTTGTTTGATGGGCATGATGCTGGTCGCTAAAATGGGGGCAAAGGTCGCAAACATTCGGGAGACTGGCACACGATTTGCCCCTTGCCGGTAGGGACGCCACCGACGAAATGGGCCAACAAAACGGGCAGAGAAACGAAATCAGCTTTGCGGTGCGTTATAACCTGTAGACACAAGACCACCGGTACGCCGGTTCTTCCATGAAAAAAGCAATTTGGCTGTTAACCTTTCTTTCCCTCGGATTCGGCGCGGCTCCAACCAAAGCCATTCCAGTTGGCAATCCTAACCCAGCCCCGATACCCAAAGCAGAGACCAACGGTATCCAGTTTACCGATGCGGCCTGGAAAGACATTCTGAAAAAGGCAAAAGCCGAGAAGAAGGTCATTTTCTTAGATGCCTACGCCAGTTGGTGCGGTCCCTGCAAAGTGCTTCAGAAGAAAGTATTCACCCAGAAGGCCGTCGGCGATTTTTACAATGCCCGGTTCATCAACGTGAAGATGGACATGGAAAGGGGTGAAGGCCCCATGCTGTCGCAGGTCTATCCGCTCGAAGCCTACCCAACTATGCTGTATATCGACGGCGACGGACGCGTTCTGAAAAAAATCATTGGCTTGCACACGCCCGAAGACCTGATCGCCATTGGCAAGAGCATCAGACAGCCCGGCAGTAAGGGTTTGTAGGGTT